>CBDUPU010000321.1:0-1509 GCA_965369185.1 uncultured Rhodospirillales bacterium | reverse complement strand
GGGTAAAAGGGACGTCCGTTCTATTTATATATTTATCGGCTTTGTTTTTTCAGTAACTTCAATAGATATCAGATATTTAGTATCTGTTTCTGGATTTTTCCAATCTCCGATAGTCTGCTGCCCAGACTCACCGCCTTGCTTACCGTAACCGCACTGATGCCCGTGGCCCTTGACACATCGCTGCATCTATAGCCCAATTTACGCACCGCCATGTAACACAAAGCCCGGCGCGCTTCCGCGATGCGTCGTTCTTTGCTGGCGGACTTTAGATTTTCAGGCTCTATTTTGTAGTAGTGCGCCACTTGCTCGATAAGCACCTGCAGGCTGATAACACGCCCCTGCAGGCGATATTTTTCCTCCAATTGTTCATCGGCTCGCTTCAACACCCGCTCAACAAAATCAGACGACCCCAACAGACGTTCATCGCCCTTGATGCGAACCCCGATGTTCCGAAATCCTTTAAGCGCCGACCAGCCTCCGACCGATCGTAACAAACCACCACCGACCAGCTCCGGACGCCGGCCCTGCTTCACCCCTTCAGATACAAAACTCTCATACGCCCGGCGGGCTTGCCTGGTGGAGTGACCAAATAATCCTAAAACATAGACCGTATCCTGAAAACCGGCGTCAAATTTGCCCATAAGTGCGCCGTGACCACACCACTGATATTTCTTAAGGGCCTTTAGATCTTGCACTTGCCGTGCCCGCAGCGGATTTAAGTGAATATAGCGCACCAACTCCTTGAGATACACCTCCTCTTCACACAAAAACGACTTGTAGCGATTCTGAAACAGCTGCCCATGACGCCGATGCCGCCGATTGAATGTGACCGCGTAGCCGGTCAGCAACCGCCGCATGACCGTGGCCAAGGGGGCCATACCGGTCTTAAACAGTAAATGAACGTGATTGGTCATCAGCGCCCAGCCATAGCAGCGGGTCTGGGTTTCCGGTATGATTCGCTCGAGGCGCTCGGTAAAATTTTTACGATCAGCGCTGTCTTTAAAGATCGCTTTGCGCTCTATGCCGCGGATGATGATATGATGCAGGGCTCCGGGAGCATCTATGCGGGCTTTACGGGGCATATTGTTTAAATATCAAATTATTCATCTGATGTAAATATATAAATAGAACGGACGTCCCTGTTTATTCTCGGCCTTATACGAAAAACCGCGAACTACGCGCCGTCAGCTCCACTGGCTTGTTCGCATATTTTACCTACTTTTTAAATAGCTTTTAAGATCTCGGTAGTAATTTTCATGTGGGCCAATCATAATTAGCTCCAGGTCTTCGCCAACAAACCGATAAGCTAAAAGAAATTGAAGCGTATGGATTTTGAATTTATGGATATAAACTCCGCGGAGGTCTCCCTTCTTTTCAGTACCGATAGAAGGATTATCAATAATTTTTCGGATATGATCATCTAATTTCTTTTTTTCTGATTTTGTGAATTTTTTGACTTTCCGTTCAAATGAGCGGGATTGTATGACTTTCATGGGAATTTATCCAAAC
>CBDUPU010000320.1:0-1549 GCA_965369185.1 uncultured Rhodospirillales bacterium | reverse complement strand
GCTCCTGCGCCATGCCTTTGGAACGCCCTGAATAAGACGAAGCCCAGCTATTGGCCAGTGGCCGCCCTATCGGTTGCGCCGGGACAGCTGCCTGCCGTCCTTGGCTAGCGCTCCGCACTTCAGGCTGCATTTCAGACTGCGCCGGAATTTCAACATTTTCCGGCACAGGCGCACGAGAACGTCCGGACGCTGTCTCCAGACGGTCCAGCTTGCTGGCAACATTTGAAATCATCTGGTCAATAGCGCTAACCCGGTCGGCAAACTTCGTGCTCTCGCCCTGCTCGTCTGCCTTAGACACAGCATCCGCACCGTCGTCTGCCGCCGGTTGTTCCCCTACATTCTCGGCACGATAAACAGGAGGAATACCGCCCGTCTTGGCGACCGTTTTTTCAGCCCCCATACCCGGTGCAAATGTTGAAAAGCCAGCCGTCTGTTGCGGCGTTTTCATAGAATTCCGTTGCTGGTCCTTACCCGGATCAAAACACTGCTCCATACGACGAAGGCCGTCGCTTACCCCAAGCAAGGCAAATGTGAAAGGCTCGTTTCCAAACGACACATTCATATACTTGCCATGCTCCAGAGCTTTGTAGATCGCGCCTGCATTCTGCATATCCAGCAGTAAAGTCGTATCATTCAGCGCCGCAGCGGTAATTTTCTGCTTGAAGTCCCCGATCTGTACTTGCAGGTCCAGTGCGTCACCGGCCTTGAACGCTTTTTGGCGAAAATCAATCGCCATCCCCATGACCCGCTCCCCGCCGCCGGAAATCCGCACGACAAAGCCGTTATTATACTGGTTCATCATAATGCAGGGCATGGAAAATCCGGCATTCTGAACCGGGCTTAGCGTCGCCGCGCCAACCAGCCATGCGCTGGTCGGGGCAAGCATATCAGGATTATCGGCATCGAACTGCGCACCGGCAGGCTGCGCAGCTGGCCCGAACGACCACAGAAAAATGGAAAAAAATACAATGAACGTCTGAAACGCTTTAACCGGTGACATACCCACCCCTGAATTTATTATTTTGAAGAGGGTAAGCATAAACACAGCAAAACTATTATCGCAATAGCTTTATCAGGAATCAGCGTCCTTATTCACGCCATGCGCCAGTGACGCTTCCAAGAAGCCGTCCAGATTGCCGTCGAGCACGGCCTGCGCCTGCGAGTCTTCATAGCTGGTACGCAAATCTTTAACCATCTGATATGGGTGCAGCACATAAGAACGGATTTGATGTCCCCAGCCAATGTCGCTTTTTTCGCCTTGCGCTGCGGCCTTTTCAGCCTCGCGCTTTTGAACTTCAGCTTCATACAGCTTGGCTTTCAGCATATTCATCGCACGGTCTTTGTTCTGGTGCTGCGAACGCTCGCTTTGGCAGGCTGCGACAATATTTGTCGGCAAGTGGGTAATACGCACAGCACTATCCGTTTTGTTGACGTGCTGGCCGCCTTTACCGCTGGCGCGATACGTATCAATACGCAAATCTTTCTCGTCAATCTCGATGTTGATCGTATCGTCAACGACAGGAGAAACCGATACCGAAGAAAAGCTTGT
>CBDUPU010000319.1:0-1578 GCA_965369185.1 uncultured Rhodospirillales bacterium | reverse complement strand
CGCCGTTTATGTGAACGGCGAAACCAGCCTGTATGTCGAACTGGGACTGCTGATAGCTTAAGAACTAGCTTGCTGAAAAATATTTTCTTATGATAAGCCAGCTAAAAAAGAACAAGGTCAGAAGCATTATGACACAGCATGAAGATTTCATGCGCGAAGCCATCAAGCTTAGCAAAGAAAATATGGACAGCAATAAAGGCGGCCCGTTCGGCGCGATCATTGTCAAAGACGGCAAGATCATCGGGCGCGGCACAAACGGCGTGACCTCGACCAACGACCCGACCGCACACGCCGAGGTAACTGCTATTCGCGAAGCCTGCAAGGAGATCGACAGTTTCAGCCTTGCAGGCTGCGAAATTTATACAAGCTGCGAACCGTGCCCGATGTGTTTATCGGCAATATACTGGGCGCGGATCGACAAAATATATTATGCCAACACGCATAATGACGCCGCCGCCATCGATTTTGACGATGCTTTTTTGTATGAGGAAATCGCCCTCCCGATTCAGGAGCGAACAATTCCAAGCGTTCCCCTGTTACGGGAAGATGCTTTAAAAATATTCGATGAATGGGCGGTCAAAGAAGACAAGACGCCTTATTAAAAAGCCTCGGTGAAGTGTTCAGGCGCGCGCGCCTTTCAGCAATTCATAGGCGTAAACAGCGATTGCCGTGTCCTGCACCCCGGTGCCGGTCAGATCGCAGACAGTGACCTGCGCGCTATTTTCACGCCCCGGCTTTTGTCCGGCAATTATTTCTCCCAACTCGGTAACTGCAAAACTACCATCGTTCGGAACCGCCCCACTCTCCAGCGCGTGATGCAGCTCTCCAAGGGTTTCGCACTGGCTTTTCCGGTCGCAAACGTAAAGATCGGCGCGAACCAGTATGTTCGGATCAAGTTCGTTCTTTTCCGGCGCGTCGCTGCCCATGGCGGTGACATGGATGCCGGGATGCAGCCAGTCCGCTTTTATCACCGGCTCGGTTGACGGGGTGGTCGTGACAACAATATCGCTGCCGCGCACGACGTCTTCCGCCTGCGCGCAAGGCTCGACCGGAACGCCGAGCTCATCTTGCATGTCCGCAGCATATTGGCGGGCCTTATCCATGTCCCGTCCCCAGACCAGCACGCGATCAAAATCGCGCACAAGCCGTAGCGCCTTTAGCTGCAGCCGCGCCTGAAGCCCCGTACCGATCACGCCGATAATCTTGCTGTCGGTGCGGGAAAGCGCTTTTGCCGCCGCAGCGCCTGCCAGCGCCGTCCTGATGTCGGTAAGGTAGCCATTATCAAGAAACAGCGCCGCGACCTGACCGGTTTCGGCGCTGAACAAATTCATCAGGCCGCCGAGGCTCGGCAGGCCTCTTTGGGGGTTATCGAAGAAGCCACAACTGATTTTCAGCGCAAAATAAGGAAAGCCGGGAACGTAAGCGGTCTTGGCGTCCATTTCGCCGTTATGCGCTTTAACGTCAAGCCGCATCACGGGCGGCATTTCAACACCGCCCGCCGCGAGTGCGGCAAAGCCCTTTTCGATGGTTTCAAGCGCGGCCTGATCCAGCCTTACCGTTTCGCGCAAACGCGCCTCA
>CBDUPU010000318.1:0-1635 GCA_965369185.1 uncultured Rhodospirillales bacterium | reverse complement strand
CGGCGGCAAAGTTGCGATATGGCGCTGTAAAAAGGGCATAATCGCGCCTTTGTGGGTCTTCGTTTCTGCTCAGGCTGGACATTCATGGGCAAGTTGCGCAATATTCGGATCAGTATAAAATCCGAACGGGGGTCAGGATGCAAAAGAACATCATTGCAACAGTGTTTGGCGGAACGGGGTTCGTCGGTACGCAGATTGTGCGAGAGCTGGCAAAAAAGGGCGTTACCGTTAAAGTCGTGACGCGGGTCCCCGAGCGCGCATATTTTCTCAAGCCTTGCGGTTCGGTCGGCCAGATCGTCCCTGTTGCCTGTAATTACAGCGATCCTGCGAGCATTGCCGCTACGGTTAAAGGCTCTGATTACGTCGTTAATTGTGTTGGTGCCTTGTATGAGCGCCGCCGTGACAAGTTCGGCAAGATTTTTGTCGATGTGCCGCAGGAAATCGCCCGCGCCTGCAAGATAGAGGGCGTTCGGCGGTTTGTTCATATTTCGGCGCTTGGGGTTGATAAGGCACGCTCCAAATATGCTGCCGGAAAGCGCGGCGGTGAAGAAGCGGTTCTGAAATCGTTTCCTGGGGCGACGATATTGCGCCCCAGCGTAATCTTTGGGCCGGGCGATGGCATTTTTGCACGCTTTGCGGAAATGGCGCAGTATTTGCCGGCATTACCGTTGATCGGCGGCGGCAAAACAAAGTTCCAGCCGGTTTATGTCGGTGATGTCGCTGATGCCGTGATGGCGGCTCTGACCTTGCCTGACGTCGGGGACAGTGATCCTCGCGGCAAGGTTTATCAGCTGGGAGGCCCGGAAATCGTGACTTTTCGCGAGATTTACGAACGAATGTTCTATCATACCGGCAAACGCCGTATGCTTATAACCATGCCCTGGGGACTGGCAAAGTTAATAGCGATGTTTCTGAGCCTTTTGCCTAAGCCGCTTTTGACCCGGGATCAGGTTGAAACGCTTAAAACGGATAATGTCGTTGATCACGATACGCTGACGCTGAGCGATCTGAATGTTACGCCGACGGGAATGAGCATGATCCTGCCGAGCTATCTTAGCCAGTACCGCCCGGGCGGGCGCTATGCCGCGGCCGCAGATAAAAGACGTGCATAGTTGCCCTAAATTTTGTATGTCCTAGGTTACTTTGGAAGAATTAAGGAAACACTTATCCATGCGCACAGCCTTCTATAGCTTGCTTGCTTTCGCGTTCATGATTCAGCTTTTCTCCCTGCCGGCACAGGCGCAATCGCCGCAGATGGAAACGATTGCTGCTGTCGTCAATGAGGACGTCATTTCACGCTCTGACCTTACCGATCGTATGAAGTTGATTATCGCTTCGTCCGGTATGCCGGATAATGCGGATATTCGCGAAAAAATGATGCCGCAGATCATGAATATTCTGACGGAAGAAAAGCTGAAGATGCAGGAAGCAAACCGGCTGGAGCTGGAAGTGACGGAGACAGATGTCAGTCAGGGGTTTGCTGCGCTTGCCGGTCAGAATAACATGTCGGCCGAGCAGTTCCGCGGCTTGCTAACGCAAAATAATGTGCCGCTTTCGACGCTGCACGACCAGATCCGTTCGCAAATTGCATGGTCGCGCGTGGTGCAGACTGAATTAAGGCCGCGTATTACGATT
>CBDUPU010000317.1:0-1683 GCA_965369185.1 uncultured Rhodospirillales bacterium | reverse complement strand
CTTTCTTAAGCATATTCCGCTTGTCGGGAAAATCCATTACCGCGCGCTCTTTCTTTGCACTGGCGGAAGAAAAGGACGCCGTGGTCAATAACGCGGCGGTAATAATGACAGTAAAAATATGCATGAATCGTGTCGCCCTGTTTGAAATTGCCTTTAAGCGTTTAACGGGCTGACGGGAAAAAGAGTTCCTGATTTTAGGGCAGGGAGGGCGCTATGGAGGCGGCGGAGGCAGTCCGCCAATGTCAAAACTCTGGATCATCGCGCCGGCAATCAGATACCAGCCATCGACCAGCACGAAAAAGATAATCTTGAACGGCAGCGAGATCATCACCGGCGGCAGCATCATCATACCCATCGACATCAGGATCGAGGCCGTCACCATGTCGATAATCAAAAACGGCAGGAACAGCATAAAGCCGATTTCAAAGGCCCGGCGCAGCTCAGATATCATGAAAGACGGAATAACCACATGCAGCGGCGTATCCATCGGCTCCTCGGCCTGGGTTTCACTCAGCTCCATAAACAGGCGCAAATCGTCTTCGCGCACATGTTTCAGCATAAAGACCTTGAACGGATCGGTCGTGCGCTCGAATGCTGTAACCTCGTCAATCTCTTCATTGATCAATGGCACAACGCCGCCCTGATAGGCGCTTTGCAGGGTCGGCGCCATGATGAAAAAGGTCAGGAACAGGGCGAGGGAAATCATTACGGTATTCGGCGGTGTTTGCTGGATACCGATTGCCGTCCGCAGGAACGACAGGACGACGATAATTCGCGTAAATGACGTCATCATCACCAGAATAGACGGCGCCAGTGAAATGACCGTCATCAGCGCAAGAAGCTGGACAATCCGTCCGGTCATCGTCCCGTTTTCTGCCCCTTGGCCAAGGTCGAGCGTAATCGCCTGCGCAAAAGCGGGGTGGATGAAAAACAGCGCAAGCACTGCGGTCAATACGGCGCAGAGCGGAAGCCATTTATAGACCGGCGCGGCCCCGGATATGAATTTCCGGCTATGCAGGAATGAGATCTTAGCGCGCATCAGCTTTTGCATTGTTCTTTAAGGATATTACCTCTGCATCTTGCTGCGATTCTATACCGCTTTCAACGACCGTCTCGGAATTCGTCCCCAGTATGACCAGATGCTCGCGGTTATCGCGGCGTAGCAATACCGCCTTGCGTTTGGCGTCCAGCGGCAGGACTTCGATAATTTTCAGGCGGCGCTTATGCGGTGCGGTCAGCGGGTGGTTGCTGCCGAATTTGCGCATCGCCAGCGCCAGCCCGCCCATCAGCGCAAGAACAAAAACCAGCGCGGCGAAAAACTTGATGATTTGCGAAAATGCCATGACTTCCATGATTATGCTCCGTTCGCGTCTTTGTCGGGTTGGACGCGCTCTTGATACTCTTTAAGCTCGACCGCAAAATCATCCAGTCTTGTGATCATTTCAATCACTTTTGGCTCCAGCATCTTAACTGCCTCATCCTCGCTCTGGATGATTTTCTGGCAGATATCCGCGACTTCTTTGTCCATAAAGCTGATATCCAGCATTTCGTTCTGGCGGATTTTGGTGATGGCCTGTTCGATCAAATCGATTTGCTGTTGCAATTTTTGTTCAAGCGCGGCTGCCTGTGTATTTTCTGTGTTCATATTTCTGTCTCGCTGCTTTTTTTATCCATAGCATCCTG
>CBDUPU010000316.1:0-1686 GCA_965369185.1 uncultured Rhodospirillales bacterium | reverse complement strand
CTGTGGAAGTCGATGTTGTTCTTGAAAGCGGGGCTTTTGGCCGCGCGGCCGTGCCTTCGGGCGCATCGACCGGTGCGCATGAGGCTGTGGAGCTGCGCGACGGCGAGAAAGCCTATTATGGCGGCAAGGGCGTTTCCAAGGCCGTGCATAACGTTAATACCACGATCTTTGAAGCGCTTTGCGGTATGGATGCCGAAGAGCAGATGCATATTGATCACACCATGATCGAGCTTGACGGCACGGCGAATAAGAGCCGTCTTGGCGCGAATGCTATTCTCGGCGTGTCTCTGGCGGTTGCCAAAGCGCAGGCGGATGAGCTCGGCGTGCCGCTCTATCGTTATCTTGGCGGGGCGTATGCGCATCTGTTGCCGGCGCCGATGATGAATATTATTAATGGCGGCGCTCATGCCGATAACCCGGTTGATATTCAGGAATTCATGATTATGCCGATCGGCGCGCCGAATATGGAAGAGGCCGTTCGTTGCGGCGCTGAAGTTTTCCATGCGCTGAAAAAGGAGCTGTCAAAGGCCGGGCTTAACACCAATGTCGGCGATGAGGGCGGTTTTGCTCCCGCGGTAAAATCAACCCGTGAAGCGCTGGATTTCGTGCTGCGCGCCATTGAAGCAGCGCATTACATTCCGGGCGAGCATGTCGTGTTGACCCTCGATGCGGCTTCGACCGAATTTTACAAGAACGGCAAATACCGTCTGGAAGGCGAAAACAAGACGCTTGATAGTGACGGCATGGTTCAGTATTACGAGCATCTTTGCCGCGATTACCCGATCATCTCGATCGAAGACGGTATGGCCGAGGATGACTGGGAAGGCTGGCACAATCTGACCCGCGCAATCGGTAAAGACGTACAGCTGGTTGGTGATGATCTGTTTGTGACCAACGCCAAGCGTCTGCAGCGCGGCATTGACCAGAAGTGCGGCAATGCGATCCTCGTCAAGGTTAACCAGATCGGGACGCTGACCGAAACGCTCGAAACTGTCGAGCTGGCGCAGAAGAACGGCTTTGATGCGGTCATGTCGCACCGTTCGGGCGAAACCGAAGACTCGACGATTGCCGATCTGGCCGTTGCGACCAATTGCGGCCAGATCAAGACCGGTTCGCTTTCGCGCTCTGACCGGAACGCCAAATATAACCAGCTGCTGCGGATCGAAGAGCAGCTTGGGCCGCAGGCGAAATATGCCGGGGCGTCCTTTGAGCGGACCACGCCAAAGGACAAGAAGAAAGAGGCCGCTAAAGAAGAAGCCGCCTAGCTTTTACCGCGATTTAGTCAGTTGCTGCCGTGCCATGATTGCCGGCGGCAACTTTTTTTGTGGATGGCTAAAAAATCTTTCTTGATAAATTATTGAGTCATTTGAATCACTTATCGGTAATGTTCGAGTCTTGTTCTTTTTTAAGTCACTGACTCTATTGTATTTTTACGCTTGCGGCGGCGAATCACTTGTGATTCTATAGGGGTATGAGGAAGCTGATCGAACAACGTTATGTGATTAAACAAAACCTGCTGGCCATTATTGGTTTCTGCCTGTTTTGCTATTTTTCCTATCATGCTCTGCTGGGAGAGCGCAGCTATATCCGTCTTATGAGTCTTGAACGTCAGGTGACCAAAGTCTCCGCGACTTATGAAGGGCTGCGTGAGGAGCGGGTTGCGCTTGAGGAAAAAGTTGTTCGTCT
>CBDUPU010000315.1:0-1689 GCA_965369185.1 uncultured Rhodospirillales bacterium | reverse complement strand
AACGACCTGCTTCAGCAATACAGCACCGCAGCAGAAGCCAACGGCGCCGCGCTAAAAGCCGAAGGCGAGGTTATGGTCGAACCGAGCGACTTTTATTACGCTGTTACCCTGCCCCACCTCACCCTTAATCAGGCAGACGGATCTTATACAGAGATCGGTATGATCGCGGCCAACGTAATGCCCGGCGAAACGGACGGTCTTTGGAAGATGACCGTGGCCATTCCAACGCCGGTCATTCATTACAATGAAAACGGCACTCCTGCGACCACGGTGAATATGGACAGTCAGAATTTTGCCGGTATCTGGAATGAAAAATTTAACAACTTCACCAAGATCAACGCAAAATACCAGAACATCAATATTCGCCAGCACAAAGACAAAGCGAACATCACTATTCCCGAAGCAACGCTGACGACATTACTGACCGAAGATCAGGACAGTCTCTGGACAGGCCCGAGCACCCTTAAAGTCTTGGGCTTACAAGTAAATTCCGAGCAAGACGGTTCCGGCGTCGCCATCGGGGAAATCAGCATGAACACCATGGTCAGCGCCTATAATCCAGAGGCCATTCAGAACTATCAGGAGCAGCTGGACGCGCTGAGCGAAAATTACGTAGAAGGCGAAGACAACGTCAGTGGGCAGCATGTCATAGGCCTTTACAATATGCTGTTTAACTTTCTCGGCACCGGCCTGAACGGGTTTAGCATTGATCTCGGCCTGAAAGACCTAAGCATCACCTATCCGGCCACAGATGACGCCCCGCAAGGCAGCATGAAAATTGACAGTGCGGCCCTTGGTTTTGGCATGGACGGATTCCGAGCCGGCGCTGTCAATACCCGCCTGCAAAGCAGCTTTAATGCCGCCGCGCTTACACAGCAAAAAGACAGTCTGGGCAAGGTAACCCCGACCAAAGTCAATCTCGACCTGCGCATCGACAACCTCCCCTATAAAGACATCGTCACGCTTGGCCGTGAAACACTGCAGATATCGATGCAGGAAAAGCCGGGTGCGGCCAAAGCGGCAGGCGGGCGCTTTCTCGCCATGGTCCCGGCGCTTTTGACCAAAGCTAACACGACGCTGGCTCTAAAGGACACAGCCCTTGGCAACGACCATTATAATATTGCAACCAACGGCGCACTGACCGCAGACCATAAAGCGGTCTTCGGCGTAACCGGGAAAATGAGTACCAGCATTACCGGTCTTGAGAAGCTGATCGCAAGTTTGCAGGAAATTGCCGCTGATCCGGATACCTCGGAAGAAGAAAAAGCCAAAATCCAGCAAACGCTTTCCGGCCTGATGCTCGTGCAGATGATAGGGCAGATAAAGCAGGACGATGCGGGCCAACAGGTTCGGGTTTACGATTTGTCGATCACCAAAGAAGGTCAGGCGCTGCTGAACGGCACCGACCTGCAGATGCTGATGCAAGGGACTGCCGGCGCGGCCAAGAAGTAACCCTAGGCCAGCAGATAACCGAGAATACCGTTCAGCCGCAGCAGCCCCGCACCGGTCGCAGTCAACCGCGTATCATCAAGTGTAACCAGCCCTTCATCCGCAAGCAGGCCGAGCTTTTTTTCATCTAGCAGTTCCTGCCATGGCCGCCCCGCCTCTTCAGTCAGGCGCGCTAAAGGCACGCCTTCGGCAAGCCGCAGTCCCATCATCAGCGCCTCGGTAAAACGCTGCTCGCGCTCG
>CBDUPU010000314.1:0-1721 GCA_965369185.1 uncultured Rhodospirillales bacterium | reverse complement strand
CTACCGCTACGACCTCGACAACTCGGAGAATCTCCTTGTAATCGAGGGACCGGACGCGGGCTGGGACGGGATCCGTAAATGGCAATCGGATCGCGCTCCCCTCCTTGCCGGCTACCAGGTCTATGACATGGAAGACGGCGGCTCGCGGGTCATTGTGCAGCTAAAGCACGGTGTCCGCATCAGCGACGAAATGACGATCAAACCGAACGGTTACAAAGACTACCGGATCGTGCTTGACCTTCATAGCGGCGCTGTCCATGCCAAATAGGCGGAAGCTCGCGCTCACCGCCCGCGTAACAGGGATCTAATCACTTGCCCGTAAAAAATGCATTTTTACGGGTATAACTGGCGTATGGAAAATACAGTCAGATGCTAATGCTATCTTCAAGCTCCTGACGCTTGGGCTTGATGTAATCCTGCGTGCCGATTCGCAGCACGTCATCACCTTCCTGCAAATCAAAAGGCAGGAATTCTTCAGCCTGCTCGCGCCCCTCAAGCCCTTTAAAGCTCTTATACATGGGCGAAAAATCCGTGTGCACGGCCTTTTCAAACAGACTCTCAAACGAATCAACCACGAAATAGCACGGCTGGAAGTCATTAATGTAAACCTTGGTACGCATACAGCGCTCCAGATCAAACTTGATATGGTGCGCCGAATGATCATCAAGGCAATATTGCGCCTCACCGAACGAGGAACATAGCCCCGCCCCGTAAATCTTCAGCCCGTCCTCTTTCTGGATCAGGCCGAACTCGATCGTCCACCAGTTTAGACGGGCGAGGTTTTTGGTCGTTTTATATTGCAGCGCCCGTGTCCCGCCCTTGCCGTATTCATGCATATAATCGGCATAGGCATGGTTGGTCAGCAGCGGAATATGACCGAACAAATCATGGAAAATGTCCGGCTCTTCAAGGTAATCGAGCTGTTCCTTGCGGCGGATAAAATTGCCCGACGGAAATTTGCGGTCGGTCAGCATATCGAAAAACGGTTTCGACTTGATCAGCCCGTTCGTCGCGACAACTTCCCAGCCGGTAATAGCCCGCAACCGCTCATTGACCTCATCGAAATTCGGGATCTTGTCGGCGGTAAAGCCGAGCATCTTCAGCGCATCGAGATATTCCGGGCAAACACGCGGCTCCAGCACTTCCATCTGGCGCTCATACAGCATCTGCCACGTCTCATGCTCGTCCGGCGTATAGTCTTTCCAGCCCTGATCAATCACCAGCCCCTGATAACTCAGCTCTCTGTCGGCAACCATGTTTTCCTCCATGCTCATATTTTTATTATACCATACGCAGTTGCCCGCGATGAAAGGGCGACTTATCCATCGCCTCTAACGCCGCAGCGGTAAATTTGTGCCATATACCGCCTGTTTTTTATGCCGCTGCTCGCAGCAAAGGCGCATCCGGCCCGTGGATCGGCTCCAGCCCTTCCGGCGTATCCGGCTGGCATTCCGGCGCGGCACGCTGAAACGCTTCCAGCTGCACGCAATGCGCTTCGATTTTCCGGCACAGCGGATAAGCTTCCAGATCAAGCCCCATCCGCCGCATACTGTACATTTGCGGAATCAGGCAAATATCGGCCACACTCACCCGGTCGCCGAGCGCAAAATTTCCGGCCTCTTCGCTGATTTTGCCATAGCGCGCAAGCATTGCCTCGACCGCGACCATGCCTTTTTCCGTCCAGTGGCGATACCATTCCTTCTTGGCGGCATCATCGGCAC
>CBDUPU010000313.1:0-1799 GCA_965369185.1 uncultured Rhodospirillales bacterium | reverse complement strand
GGTCCATGCACAGCTCTTCGGCGTAGCTTGTCAGGGCCTTTCCTGCCTCGCGTCCGATTGCCAGCATGACGCAAATTTGCGTGGTGCGCATCCCTGTCGTTTTAATTTTTTCGTTGAAGCGGTTGGTCACAAGTCTTGTTAACTTGCGCAAGTTTGTCACCGCGCAAGTCGTAAGAATTTCTTCGCATATCTGATCGGTGTCTTTGTCGAAGTCTTCTTTATTAATAGTCATGTGCATCTAATAAGCAGAAAAAAATCACGGCCTCGGGCGGCTTGGGGCGCCAGGCTGATTTGGTATTCCAAGGTGTTATTAAAAATAAAATAAATGAGCAGTCAGGTATAGCTACGAAGTTACGTAGGCTAACAAGGCGGGCAGGGGGGATTAGGGGGCGATAAGGCCAAGTGATATTGCTTTTACGACGGCCACAATGCGGCTGGGAGCTTCAAGTTTATTAAAGATATTGCGCATATGAAAATCTACCGTATGGGCGCTCAGATTTAAAATCGAGGCTATGTCTGCGTTTGATTTCCCGTGCGCTGCCCAGGTCAAAACCTCTTTTTCCCTGCGGGTCAGGTTTATTGGCAGGATTGGTACATGCTCTGTTTTCTTTAGCTGGCGGTAGCGGCTGTAAAAATGATTGCTATAAGCGGTGATCAGGTCAATCCGTCCGTCAAAATTGTCTTTCTTTTCACTGCTGGCAAGGGCAATGCCTGCAATCTGGTTGCGAATGCCGCGAAAACAAATGCCGATGCCGTTGTTAAGGCCGGCTTCGGCGCCGGCGCTCAAAACTTCTTCCTGAGCCTTTGTCAGTTTCATGTCCTTGCAAATATCTTTCCAGTAAAATGCCTCCATCTTGTTGACGGCATAAATTGGAACAGGGTCAATCTCGTCCAGCCTTTTTTCAAAATAATAAGACAGCCAGTCTTCCGGATAATTACGAATAACGCCAAAGCCGGCCTTTTCCCCGATATCCTGATGGTCCGACATCAGGCTGAAAATGGCCCGGTCCAGCCCGTGTGATTTGACTGCATCAAGGTAAACCTCGAACAGCTCTTCCGCTGTTTCGCATCGGTTTGCTCTCTCGAGATAGTCTTCAAAACTTTTGATCGTAAATGACACGCGCGTAAGCAGTTACTTGAGAAGTTACTAAAGCAATTAATGGTAGTATCCATAGTGCGCGTTTTCAGCAAGGCTGTAAACGCGGAAATGTTTCCTGGGTTTAGTTGTAGCTGGACCGGTCAGCGAGGCGGTAATTGCCTTCAGGCAAAGTCGCTTGTTTGATGCCATCCAACTGGACGTAGCGCGCCCAGTTTCCCTCGGCCACGGCGTCCAGTGACGGTGTTGGTTGCCCCATGCGCAGGCGGTAAATCCAGTAATTTGCCATCACTCTCTCGACGAAAATGCGGGTTTCGCGCATCGGGATGCTCTCGACAAATAAAAGTGGGTCGTCCTGAATGGCGCGGTATTGCTGCTTCCATTTGCGCAGATTGCCCGGCCCGGCATTATAGGCAATGACCAGGGAAAAAAGCTCCGTCCCGACATGGTCCTGATAGAGCAGCTTTTCGACATAGCTCTGCCCGATATCAAGGTTAAGCTGCGGGTCTTTCAGATTATGTTGCCCTTCGCGGGAGCGATAATCGCGCTGGCCGGAAACAAAACTGGCTGTTGCCGGCATTAACTGCATCAGTCCGGTTGCGCCGCTGCGGTTCTCAGCACCGGGATCGAACTTGGATTCCTGCCGGATCAGCGCATAGATCAGCGCCCGGTCGACCGTATAGCCGTTATGCGGCTTCCATGG
>CBDUPU010000312.1:0-1821 GCA_965369185.1 uncultured Rhodospirillales bacterium | reverse complement strand
CAGATTCTTATTGATCCCGAGATGCGCGGCATAGTCGCTGATATCTTGCTCAATTGCCTTGATAGCAGCTAAATCTTCGACCGGGTTAAGGCAGGCCTCTGCAAGACGTTTCAGCATGATCTTGCGTTCTATAACGCTGTTGCTGAGGGCTATATTGGAGCCTTTAATATTTTGCGGCGTCGCTTGCAGGTACAAGGCTGCAGATGTTTTCTGGAAGAAGTTTTGCAGCTGATTGTCGAAATCCGGATAGGATGTTTTAATCTTTTGCCGTAGATCGGCTTCTTTTAGCAGGCGATAGTAGTTAGATTGATCCATTTCCGCGGTTGCTTTGGCGTAATGATATCTCATGTTTTCTTCTCCTGTCTGAATTTTATTTGACATATAATAAAAGCTGGTTTTTTGCAAAGAAAAAATATATATACTCAGCCTATGAATAAGGATTTTGATGTCATTGTTGTTGGCGGCGGTCACGCCGGGTGTGAGGCTGCTGCCGCTGCTGCGCGTATGGGGGCGAAGACCGCTTTGCTGACCCATCGGCTTGATACGATCGGGGCGATGTCTTGTAACCCGGCAATTGGCGGCCTTGGCAAGGGCCATCTGGTGCGCGAGATAGACGCGCTTGACGGGGTTATGGGGCGTGTCATCGACCAGGCGGGTATACAGTATCGTATGCTTAATGCCTCCAAAGGCCCTGCAGTGCGTGGGCCACGGGCGCAGGCGGACCGTAAATTATACAAACAGGCGATGCAGGAATTGCTGGGCGCATACCCTAACCTGAGCTTGGTTGAGGGCGGCGCTGATGATCTCGTGCTGGATAGTAACGGCGCGATATCAGGCCTTAAAACCCTTGATGGGCAAGAATTTCGCTGCCGTGCGGTTGTACTGACGACCGGGACATTTTTGCGCGGCCTTATCCATCGCGGGGAAGAAAAAATCCCGGCCGGACGAGTTGGCGAAGCGCCAACGATCGGGCTGGCAGAGACATTGGAGCGACTGGAATTTCCTTTAGGGCGGCTCAAAACAGGCACACCGCCGCGTCTTGATGGCCGGACAATTGACTGGGCGGCACTGGAAGAGCAGCCGGGCGATAATCCGCCTGTGCCGTTTTCCTTTATGACTGATAAGGTGCGCGTGCCGCAAATTGCCTGCCACATTACCTATACGAATAATGCCACCCATGAGGCCATTGCCGGCAATATTCACCGCGCGCCAATGTATTCCGGCCAGATCAAGAGCACCGGTCCACGCTATTGTCCTTCGATTGAGGACAAAATCATGCGTTTTCGCGACAAGGACCGGCATCAGATTTTTCTTGAGCCGGAGGGGCTGGATGATGACACGGTGTATCCGAACGGTATTTCGACATCACTGCCGGTCGAGGTACAGCGCGAGTTGCTAAAAACAATCCCAGGCCTTGAAAAGACAGAGGTTTTTGAGTGGGGCTATGCGATTGAATATGATTATTGCGACCCGCGCGATTTGAAGGCGACACTGGAAAGCCGGCGCTTGCCGGGGCTTTATATGGCCGGACAGATTAACGGAACGACCGGTTATGAAGAGGCCGCGGCGCAAGGGCTTATGGCTGGCCTAAATGCTGCCCGTCAGGCGGGGAGTGAGGCCGGACAGGCAAAGCCGTTTGTGCTTGACCGCGCTGAAGCCTATATCGGCGTGCTGATTGATGATCTGATAACGCGCGGCGCGCCGGAGCCTTACCGGATGTTTACCAGCCGCGCTGAGTATCGCCTGCGCCTGCGTGCGGACAATGCCGATCAGCGGCTGACGCCGCGGGGGCTTGAGGTGGGCTGTATTGGTGAAGAGCGG
>CBDUPU010000311.1:0-1858 GCA_965369185.1 uncultured Rhodospirillales bacterium | reverse complement strand
GACATAGCGCGCGACCTCTTCCGGCAAGCGTGACAAATCGGTCGGGCGGATGGCCTCGTGCGCTTCCTGTGCGTTCTTGGCCTTGGATTTATAAAGGCGCGGCGCGTCCGGCAGGTATTTGTCGCCGTATTTGCCTTTGATAACATCACGGCACTGCGCAACGGCATCTTCGGACAGGGTTGTGCCGTCCGTCCTCATATAGGTAATCAGGCCGACATTCTCGCCGCCAATCTCGACGCCCTCATATAGGCGCTGTGCGTTGCGCATGGTCTGCGAGGCAGAGAAGTACAGCTTGCGAGACGCTTCCTGCTGCAAGGTCGAGGTAATGAACGGGGCGGGCGGGTTGCGCCGGCTCTGCTTTTTCTCGACCTTGTGAACTTTAAGCGCCTTGTTACGAATGCGCGCTACGGCGGCATTGGCGTCAGCTTCTGATTTAAGATCCAGCTTATCGAGCTTGTTTCCGGCAAGGTGGGTCAGCTTCGCGGTAAATGGTACGCCGTCGATATTTTTCAGGCGCGTTTCGATCGACCAGTATTCCTGCGCGTTAAAGGCCTCAATCTCGGCCTCGCGCTCACAAATCAGGCGCAGTGCCACCGACTGCACCCGTCCTGCCGAGCGGCTGCCCGGCAATTTGCGCCATAGCACCGGCGACAGGTTAAAGCCGACAAGATAATCCAGCGCCCGGCGCGCGAGATAGGCCTCGACCAGATGGTCGTCCAGATCGCGGGCATTGCGGAACGCTTCTTCGACTGCTTTCTTGGTGATCTCGTTAAAAGTGACGCGGAACAGCTCGCGGTCATCCAGCAATTTGGCTTCTGCCAGTAATTCCTTGATATGCCATGAAATTGCTTCCCCTTCACGATCCGGGTCAGTTGCGAGGAAGATGGCTTTGGCCTTTTTGGCCGCGTTCTTGATGTCGCGGATGGTCTTGTCTGAGCGGTCGCCCGGTTGCCAGGACATTGTAAAATCATCGTCCGGCTGCACCGACCCGTCCTTGGGCGGCAGGTCGCGCACGTGTCCGTAAGAGGCGATCACCTCGTAATCAGGGCCAAGATATTTGTTAATAGTCTTGGCTTTTGCAGGGGATTCCACGATGACAATATTAGGTGCGCTAATGACTCTTACTCCCGAATCAGCTCGTTATCCTTTTAAGGAAGTGACATGGAAAGGCGGATTCGTCAACCGTGTTTGACTGTGCGCCTGCGAAAGCGGCATGTGTTTTGCCCGCTTTTTTGCAAGAGATCTGCGCGCATTCCGTACTTTTTTAATCGTTATTGACCAGCATCACCCGGTTGCCCGGCAGGCGCTGAACATCGCCGACAAGCTCGAGTTCCAGCAGGATTGTTTGCACCATTGCCGTTCCGGCGCCGCTCTGGCGGATCAGTTCGTTAATCTCAACCGGCATATAGGAAAGCCCGGCCATGACCATCTCGCGCGCCTCGTCAATCTCGGCGCTTGCCGGAGCCGCAGCAGCGGGGGCGTCATTTGCGGCCTGTGGCGTTAATGACGGTGTAAAGCGCGAAACGCCGCTATCTTCCAGCCCGCCGCCGGTGAAATTACGGACATTTTCCAGCACGTCCTCGGCACTGCGGATCAGCGTTGCGCCATCGCGGATCAGCGCGTTCGGCCCGCTGGCGCGCGGGTCCATCGGGTGTCCCGGCACGGCGTAAACATCGCGCCCCTGTTCCCCGGCCAGCCGCGCGGTAATCAAAGAGCCGGAGCGCAGCGTGGCCTCGATGACCACAATCCCTTGCGAAATCCCGGAAACAATCCGGTTGCGGCGCGGGAAGTCCTGCGCCCTTGGCGATACGCCGAGCGGATTTTCTGCGATCACCAGCCCGCGCTCGCAAATCTGCTC
>CBDUPU010000310.1:0-1885 GCA_965369185.1 uncultured Rhodospirillales bacterium | reverse complement strand
ACGGCGAGCAAGACGGTCAGGATGGCCAGCAGCAGGGCCAAGACGGCGAGCAAGATGGTCAAAATGGCCAGCAGCAAGGGCAAGGTCAGGGGCAACAGCAAGATTACGGGCCTGACGAAAAGCCTTTTGGCGAGAATGAAAGTGGCCGCAGTGAAGGCCAGAAACAGGACGGTCAACAGCAAGGCCAGCAACAGGGTCAGCAGCAAGGTCAGGATGGCCAGCAGCAGGGCCAAGACGGCCAACAAGGCGGTCAGCAAGGTCAGCAGGGCGGCGAAAAGCAGCAGGGACAGGAATTCGATCCCTCGCAGGCCGGCACTGATCAGGATGGCAAGAAGGTCGATGTGACCAATGATAAGGGGCAGGACAAGAAGATGCCCGATGTCGATCTGCCGCCGGAAAACCCGGAAGGTCAGGACCCGTCACAGGACGCCAATGGTCAGGATGCTGACGGTCAGGGGCAGGACGGCAAGGAAGGCGCTGAAGGCAAAACGCTGGAGCAGATCAAAAAAGAAATCGAAGAAGCGATGAAAAAAGCGCAGGAGGAGGCGCAGCAGGGACAGGACGGTCAAGAAGGCCAGGAAGGCCAGCCCGGCGACGGTCAGCCGGGCGACGGCCAGCCCGGGGAAGGCGAAGGAGAAGGTGATACGCCTTCCAATAGCGCAGGCGATGGCGGCGAAGCGAAGACGCTTGAAGAGATTGCGAGTATGGAATGGACGAGCTATCAGGCCGTGGTCGGAGAGCTGAAATCCTATATCGCGCAGACGGCGAAATTGCTGGAAAAAATCCGTGACCGCCAGCTTGAAAAGACGGTCAAGCGCTCGTCGCAGCTCGAGATGTTGCCCGAAGGCAAGGAGATGGACCGGCTGAGCCATGAGGCGCACCGCAGCTTTATCACCAAACGCGTGACCGGGCAGGGGCTGGAAAAAGAAGACCTGCACCGTTTCCACAAAGACGAAAAAGACCAGAAGCCGACGACGATTGATATTGTCCTGCTGATTGACGGATCAGGCAGTATGACGATGGATTATTATAAGGTCGGTAATGCCAAGCCGATGGATGTCGCGCTGCTGTCTTCCATGATTTTGTACGAGGCGGCGAAGAAAGTGGATGCCAATGTCTATATCGCTTTGTGGGGGAACGAGGACCCGATCATTCTTGCCAAGCCGGGCGACGATCCGCGTGATGCCGAGCAGAATATTATCAAGGCCAAAAAGGGCATGAGTTGCGGTACTAATCTTGCGCCGTCGATCAAGAAGATCACCAAAGTCCTGTCGGAGCATAAGAGCAGCCAGTATAGCGGTTACACCCATATGATGGTGCTTTCCGATGGTGATATCAGTGATCCGGAGCCGGCGAAAAAAGCGATTAATACGCTGTTATCTACCACGGAATACGCCACGCTGGAATTTGCGGTCATGAAAAAGGACGGCGAGCAGAAAACTGCGATGGAAAAGGTCGCAGAAAGCCTGCGTATTTCAAACCCGACCCAGAAAATCGGTATTCATCGCGATGGCAATCCGAACAGTATTCCGGCCGGTATCGTCGGGCTGATCTTCCAGAAAATCAGGATGCTGGAAAGCTTTGCCGCAGTGCCCTGGGCGAAGAAGCGCAAGCTGTTCCAGCGTACGAATATGAAGTTTGATAAACGTTAGGGTGAGCGGGTTTAAAGTTCCGAAAAAGTTGTAAAAAAAAACAGATTCGGGGTTTAAACATTGCATAAAATTGCGCTACACTGCCCTCACTCTTATAAAAAATACCGGCGTTAAAGCACCGGAAACAAAATGGTCGCTATGGTGCGTCTGATGAACAGGGAAGGTTGACATTGAGTATTCTCGAAAAACCGGCAAAGGGGCTTTCTGCCTCTGAAATAGAAGCTATCCAGAAG
>CBDUPU010000309.1:0-1930 GCA_965369185.1 uncultured Rhodospirillales bacterium | reverse complement strand
CGTCTGGCGCATATCTTCGTCTGTGGAGTGCAGAAGCCAATGCCAGCGATGCTTCTTGCAATAACTTTTAAGTGCCGCCATATGGTCGCGCAGCCGCTCTTGATAGGCGGCGCGGATGCTCTCGACATTCTCTATATGATGCTGCTCCGCTTTGCCGCCGCGGGTGAATATCATCCGCCCTTCATAGGGCAGGGTCAGTTCGGCAGGGTCGAGCACCTGTATCAGCATGGCGTTTTCGGCGGGCGCGGCCAGCAGGTCTAGCGCGGCGGTGATCTCTTCGATCGGCGCGAGAAAATCCCCGGCGAGAATCAAAGAACTGCGCTTTGGAATTGTGCGCAGCGATTTCCCCGGCATATCACCGGTCTTGTGGTCGAGCAATTGCTCGCCGAGCTTCAGCAGCGCCAGTTCGCTGCGACCCGGCAGGGCGGAACCTTCCAGCGGCGCGACCTGTTCTCCGGCGCGCGAAAGCAAAATCGACAACGCCAGCGATAAAGTGATCGCCGTATCCTGCTTGGTCGGCAGTTTTTCGTCGGAACGAAAATCCATACTGTCGTTGCGCTGGCACCAGAACAGCGCAGTCTGGGTCGTTTCCCATTCCTTTTCCCGCACGAACAAACGGTCGCCCTTGGCCGATTGCCGCCAGTCAATATCCTGCGGACGGTCGGACGGGTCATATTCGCGGTACTGCCAGAATTTCTCCCCCGTACCGGGCTTGCGCTGGGTATGTTCGCCGGACAGCACGCTGGCAGCGGCCTTCTCCGCAGCGGCGATCAATCCGGGCAGGCCGGCAGCGGCTTCCTCCGCCTTGAAGCGGTAGTTGAGGAAGGAAAGTTTTCGCAGTCCGCTTTGACCCGCCATACTACGCCTTAAAGATCGCTTGTGAGTTCGCGGATAATATCGCTCATCGTGACGCCGTTTGCGCGTGCCTGATAGTTCAGCGCCATACGGTGCTTGAGAATCGGTTCGGCCAGATCGACAACATCATCGACTGACGGCGCGCTGCGGCCTTCCAGCAGCGCCTTGGCGCGGGATGCCAGCATTAAATTCTGCGAAGCGCGCGGACCGGGCGGCCAAGAAACATAATCATTAACGCTGTCTGGCGCGTCCTGCCCGGGGCGGGCGCGCCGCACCAGTTTCAGGATCGCGTCAACAACGCTTTCCCCGACCGGCATCTCGCGCACCAATGCCTGTGCCGCCGTCAGTTCGTCCATCTTCATAACCGCAGACAGCTTCGTCTTTTCATTGCCGGTAGTGGCGAGGATAATCTGGCGTTCGGCGGTTTCGTCCGGATAATCAACGTCGATTTGCATCAGGAAGCGGTCAAGCTGCGCTTCTGGCAGCGGATAAGTGCCTTCCTGCTCGATCGGGTTCTGGGTCGCAAGCACGTGGAAAGGCTTCGGCAGCGCATGTTCATGGCCGCTGACCGTAACGCGGCCTTCCTGCATCGCCTGCAGCAGCGCCGATTGCGTGCGCGGGCTGGCGCGGTTAATCTCGTCCGCCATCAGGAACTGTGTGAATACCGGGCCTTTGATAAAGCGGAAAGAGCGGCGACCTTTCTCGTCTTCTTCCAAAACCTCGGAGCCGAGAATATCTGCCGGCATCAGATCGGGTGTACACTGAATGCGTCCGGCACTAAGACCAAGGGCGGTGGCGACCGTCTCGACCATCATCGTTTTGGCAAGACCCGGCACCCCGATCAGCAGCACATGGCCGCCTGATAGCAAGGTAATGAAAATTTGGTCAACGATCTTGTCCTGACCGAAAATGACCTTGCCGACTTCGGCGCGGGCCTTGTTTAGCTTGCCGGCCATGTCGCCGAGCTGCTGCTCGATATCTTTCGCTTGTGCTTTTGTCCCGCTCACAATGCTGCTCCTTTTTCGCTTGTCGGATAGACCTACCACGAAAATAGCATGATCAGAGACAGAGTGAA
>CBDUPU010000308.1:0-1931 GCA_965369185.1 uncultured Rhodospirillales bacterium | reverse complement strand
TTGTCCACCCGCCGGTGGCGCATGGCCGTTATTGTATCCATGATGCGCCGCACCGGATTTTTAATCTCGGTAATAACCGCGCCGAAAATCTGCTCGATTTTGTCGAAACCATCGAAACGGCTCTCGGCGAAAGCACAAAGAAGATCATGGCACCGATGGCACCGGGCGATGTTGCCGAAACTTTTGCCGACATCGACGCGCCGCGCGAAGTTTTTGGCTATGAACCCAAGACCCCGATCAGCGAAGGCATACCACAATTTGTTGCATGGTATCGCGACTTTTACGGCATAAAAAAAGCGGCCTGATCAAAGGCCGCTTTTATTAATTTATAAATGCTCTTAGTAAACGCCAGGGCCGGGGCCGCGTGTTCCGCTGGCAGCCGGTGTCTGAGGCTGCGGCATAATATCGTTGCTCGGCGTTTTCTTTTGATAACCGCCAACCAGAGCGTGCTCCAGTACTTCCTCGATGCGGGACACCGGGATAATTTCCAGCGCGTCCTTGACTTGCTGCGGCACGTCATCGAGGTCTTTCGCGTTTGCCTGCGGGATCAGAACGGTCTTGTAACCAAGGCGCGCAGCACCTGACAGTTTTTCTTTAACGCCGCCGATAGCAGTCACTTCGCCGTGCAGATCCAGCTCGCCGGTCATGGCGATGTCCTGACGGATCGGTTTACCTGCTGCTGCCGAGAAGAGCACGGTCAGGATTGCGGCACCGGCAGACGGGCCGTCCTTGGGTGTTGCGCCTTCCGGGGCGTGCAGGCGATAGGTTGTTTCCAGCATCTCTTCAATGGTAACGCCATCGATTTCACCCGCACCGGCTTTGGCTTTCAGCCAGCCTTCGGCGACCTGAATGGATTCTTTCATGACATCGCCAAGCTGGCCGGTGGCAATAAACTTGCCCGGTTTTTCCGGCCATTTGACCGCCTGGATCGGCAGAACTTCACCGCCGACGCTGGTATAGGCGAGACCGGCGATCTTGCCGATTTTACCCTCGGGGCTGGCCGTTTTTTCATAGCTGTATTTCGGCTGGCCGGCATATTCGGTCAGGTTTTCGGTGGTCACATGTACCTTGTTCGCACCGCCTTCCAGCGCGACCACTGCTTTACGGCAGACATTTTTGACTTCGCGTTGCAGCGTCCGTACACCGGATTCCTTGGTGTAGTTGATAATCAGCTCGCGCAGGGCATTGTCATCAATCGAAAATTCGTCTGCCGACAGGCCGTTTGCTTTCATCTGTTTGCGCACAAGGTGCTGCTTGGCGATTTCCAGCTTTTCGTCTTCGCTGTAGCTGCCGAGGAAAATCGTTTCCATACGGTCGCGCAGCGGGCCGGGAATGTTGCCAAAATCGTTGGCGGTGCAGACGAACTTGACCTTGGACAGATCGATCGGCACTTCCAGATAGTGATCTTCAAAGCCGTTATTTTGTTCCGGGTCGAGCACTTCGAGCATCGCCGCAGACGGGTCGCCGCGATGGTCAGAGCCCATCTTGTCAATTTCGTCGATCACAAAGAGCGGGTTCTGCGAACCGGCGGCAATCATTTTCTCAACGATTTTGCCCGGCTTCGCGCCGACATAGGTACGGCGGTGGCCGCGAATTTCTGCCTCGTCACGTACGCCGCCAACGGCCATGCGGACATATTCGCGTCCGGTCGCTTTGGCAAGCGATTGGCAGATAGAGGTTTTACCAACGCCCGGCGGGCCAACAAGGCAAAGAACATCGGCTTCACCGTCAGCGCTCGCGCCTTTTTCTTCAAGACGCTTGGCAACCGCAAGGTTTTCGATGACCTGTTTTTTGACCTTATCAAGACCGTAATGGTCGCCATCAAGCGTTTCACGCGCTTTTTCGAGGTCATAGCTGACATCGCTCATCGTGCCCCATGGCATGTCGAGCAGAACGCCGAGATAGTTGCGGATTACGGTCGCTTCTGCGGT
>CBDUPU010000307.1:0-1932 GCA_965369185.1 uncultured Rhodospirillales bacterium | reverse complement strand
GGGATTCCTGCAAATGACGCTTTTGTGTAGGGCTTATCCAGCTTATGTCCGAGGTGCGTAGATGCATCATGACATCGCGCTGGGGTGCAATATAGCGTCGCAGGGTGATGGCTTCCTTGCGGATCGCGATGATGTCCTGACGCTCCTCCAGCTGCGGGTCTTCCATGACGCGCTCTTCAATATCGTCGGTCTGTTCGTCAAGGTCGGTGAGGATCGGCTCCATGCGCTCGAACAGACGGTTGGTCAGCATATAGAGGAAATCGCCCGAATTTTTCGGCCCGCGGCCTTCTTCCAGCATGTTGCGAATGTCCTGCGCTGCTTTGAGTTTGCGGCGGCGCAGGCTGATAATGCGGTGCTCGTCAATCCACAGCCGGATC
This sequence comes from uncultured Rhodospirillales bacterium, assembly GCA_965369185.1. Classification (GTDB taxonomy): domain Bacteria; phylum Pseudomonadota; class Alphaproteobacteria; order Micavibrionales; family Micavibrionaceae; genus UM-FILTER-47-13. The sequence goes on along the minus strand of CBDUPU010000307.1, from coordinate 1,555 downwards.
GAGACCATGTCTTCCGGTTCGGCGTTTTCGTTGAGGTTGACGCCGCGCAGGATCATAAGGATGCCGCTGTCAAACTCCATAATGCGCGGGCGGGTTTCCTCGGCGAGCAGGGCGTTCAGAATAATATGGTCAAGATAGGTAATCTCGCGTTCCAGCCATTTGCGCGCGCCGGGGTTGGTCGCGTCAAGGTGCACCCATGCAAGCTCTTCGCTTTTAACAAGTCGTGAAATATCCTCGCCGGTCAGTCTTTTGCCGTGGCCGTCGCCGGTAATATGGTGGGCGTGAAGGATGCCGTTCTGATCACTTTCCATTGATGATTTTAGCCTTCCTGATTGTGCGGTGGCGCAGTAAATTCATGCGCCTTACAGCATATAGCCATATCGGTGTGATCACCAGAGACAAGGCGATAATTGAAATGACGTATTTGTAACCGGTATCCATGATCGCCCCCGATGCAAGACCGAGCGCGGCGAGAATAAAGGAAAATTCACCAATCTGGCCAAGGGTCGCGCCCATGACAATAGCGTGGCGGCGTGACAGGCCGAGATAGCGCAGGATCTTGATATTTAGCACGGTTTTCATGACCATGATTACGCTGAGAAGGACGAGGATATTGAGGAAGTTCTCTATCATAAAGTCAAAGTCGATCAGCAGCCCGATCGATAGGAAAAAGACCATCATCAGCAGGTCGAAAATCGGCTGGATATGTTGTTCATATTCGTCATGCGATGTGGTGTTGCCGATGACCAGCCCGGCCAGAAATGCCCCGTAACCAGCGGAAAGGCCGAACATGCCGGCCAGCGATGCGGCGGAAAAGCAAAAGGCGAGCGCAACAATCGTTCGCTGGCTGTGGGTAGGAATGCGTTTTCCTATGCGGATAAACCATTCCGGCTTAGTGGAAAGAGCGTAGATCAGGCCTGCCATAAAGCCTAGCGCCAGAAGAATTTTAAATAGCTCGATCACATGGAACTGCTCTCCGCCCAGCGCGCCGATAATCAGCATCATGGGGATAACGGCGATGTCCTGTGCAATCAGTACGCCGATGGTAAGACGCCCAAGCGGCTTACCGGTTTCCCCCATGTCCTGCAACAGTTTGATGGCGACGGCAGTACTGCTGAGTGAAACGGCAAAGCCTAGAAGCAGGATGCGTCCTAATGACCAGTCGGCAATCGTGCCGATAATTGCCATCAGACCGACACCTGCGGCGATCTGGGTGGCGGTCGTGATGATCGCTGTGCGGTAAACCGGGGCGAAGCGCTTCAGGTCAAGCTCCATGCCAATGACAAACAGGAGCAGTAAAATTCCCAGCTCCGCCATCATTTTGATTTGCCCCTGATCCTGCACGATGCCGAGCACGGATGGCCCGAGGACTATGCCGACAAGGATATAGCCGACCAGAACCGGCTGCCGCAGCTGTTGCAGAAGGGCGCCGCTGACAAAGGCGGCGGCGAGAATAAAGGCAGGTTCGGTTAGAGATGCGGCGGCGTGGGCTTCCATTAAGGCTTGTCCGTCACCATGCAGGTCAGTTCGCTTTTGGCGATCAGCTTGCCGTTAT
>CBDUPU010000306.1:0-1954 GCA_965369185.1 uncultured Rhodospirillales bacterium | reverse complement strand
GACATAACTCATGCACAGGAAGAGAATAGCTTCAGGACTTTATGGCCGTTTTAACAGCTAAACCCGCCGCGCCCGGTGCATGATTCCGGCGAGCATTTTCAGCGCCCACCACAAAAGCAGCGCCCCCGCCGCCATCAACGCGGCGGGCAGCAGCCAGTTGAGCCAGCCGCGATTCACCACGGCGCGGCGCGGATTGCCGGAATCATACAGAACGTTAACCGCATCACCGACCCTGCCGAGCGGCGCGTTGCTGCCGACATTATCCTGAAAATCATGGCTGCGCCCGTCCTGCGCGGTAAAGCGAATGCGCGGATAATACATGACAGAGCCTTCACTATCGCGCCGCGTATCAAAAGAAACGATCTGCCCCTGCGCGGCGATGCCGTGCGCCGAAAAACCGTCCATATCGCGCCAGACATGCACCCCGCCGGCCATCATGCCCACGGCGAACAGCACCACCAGCGGCGTGGTAAACAGCGCATAACGATCAAGCGCCCTCACCCGCGCCCGCAGCTCCGCCGGGGTCAGCAAGTAACGCCCGCTCGCTTTTTTCTCCTGCTTGACCTGCGCCTTTTCCAGCATCCGTGCCTTGAAGGCATCCCGGCTTTCCCATTCTGCGCGCGGCTTGATAATTTTCTTCAGCTTCCAGCCCAAATAGCCGAACGCAGCAATCACCATCAGAATTGCCGCCGGGCTGAACGTAAATTGCGATGCCGCCAGTCCCAAAAACAGCACGCCCGGCGCCGCAAACACCAGTCCGATGACGACAAGGCAGGTCTCGTGCCGGGGCACCTCGCCCTGCTTGTCGGCACGGCGCAGCAGCGTCACCTGCTTGCCCGGCATCCTGCCAGCGATCCAGTTACGCCCGGTGTCACCGTCAATCTGCACCGTTTCGCCGCTCTCATAAAACTCGTAAACCGGGTAATAATACTGGCTGGCGAGTTCCCGTTTTTTCAGCGCCGCAATCTCTTTGCGCACGTCCGGGTCTTTGACCTTCCCGCCGGACAGCTTGTAGACCAGCCCGCCGAAAATCAGCGCCAAAATCCCGCCGCCTATCACCATAAAAGCAAGCGCTAGCCCCATATATCGCCAGAAACTATCAATAATAAACCGCGACGGCTTGGCGGAGTCGTAATAAACCGTGAGCTTCTGCCCTTCTTTATAAGAATTGCTGCCGGACTGCATCCGGTCGCTCTCCCGCTGCACCGCACCGCTGCGATCTTTGAAACTGACTGTCACCTCATAAGTATCGCCGGACTCGGAATCATAATGTTTTTCAACATCAACGACTGTGGCCTGCGCCCGCACCCCGCCATTTTTAAGGCTGAAATAATCATAGGCGGTATAGGCGCCAAAGCCGAAAAACACCACCGGGATCATCAGAAATAACAGCAGAAACAGCATCGCCCCGATGCTCGCCAGCGGCTTTTCACGAAATTCTTCGGGGCTAAAAGGGTTTTCATCAGCCTCTGCCTGCTTTTGCCGCGCTTCCGCCTCATAGGCAGCGCGCCATTCCTCTTCGCTGCGCCGTTTTCCGGAAGCTTTGACCCCGACAATCCGCGCCTTGATCCGCTCCGCCTTGAGCCGCCACAACGCCCAATCGCCAAGGATCAGCCCGCCGATCAGCAGCATTATGACGCCGCCGACAAAAAAGCCGATCGCATGAAATGCCATGAACCCGTCAAAGATAAAATCGAACATATTGAATAGCTCCCGGCACCTTGGTCACAGCACATACTGCTTGCATTACCCCGCCCCGATATTATATCTATCCGGGCATCTACCTGACAAGCGAGGACGACCTCCCCCATTCGGGACATTCATTCGGGACGACCCGGAAAAAATGGGGAAGATCACCATGCGTAATACTTTCGACCGAATACGTCATACAATCAGCTTTGAAATCATTGGCCTGCTCGTCGCAACACCGGCCGGTGTCTGGCTTTTTGACAAA
>CBDUPU010000305.1:0-1955 GCA_965369185.1 uncultured Rhodospirillales bacterium | reverse complement strand
TGAAGAATAATGTCACCTAGTATATGGCAGTTGCTGATTGTCGTTGTGCTGATCATGCTTTTGTTCGGCGCCGGTCGTCTGCCGCGTGTGATGGAAGATCTCGCCAAAGGGATCAAGTCATTCAAGCATGGCCTGAAGGACGAAGACGAGCCGAAGCAAGCCCTTGAAAATGAAAAGGCCGAAAGCAAGAAAGAGTAAGCCGTGCTTGATTTTGGCTGGCCGGAACTTCTGGTAATCATTGCCGTGGCCGTGTTGGTCATCGGCCCTGACGAGCTTCCCCAAATTATGCGCGGCCTTGGCCGCTTGGTGCGGCGGCTGCAATATGTCCGCTTTGCGTTGTCGCAGCAATTTGAGGATTTTATGCAGACGCATGATCTGGAAGAAATGCGCGGCAGGGCGTTTGGTGATCGCGAAGATATTTACAATCCGGCATCAAAAACAGAAGGGGGAAAGTCCCCTGCACCGACCGCCGAAGAGGAAAAGGACAGTGATCATGCAGCCTGATAGCACTGCCGCACCCGAAGGCGTAGAAGATTCGCGCAAGCCGCTGGCCGGGCATCTGATTGAACTACGCCGCCGCCTGCTGCTTGCCTTTGGCGCGATGGCGCTGGGCACGGCGCTGTGCTTTTTCTTCGTTGAAGAGATTTACGGTTTCATGGTCAGGCCGCTGGCTGATGCGATGGGCGAGGGCAGTACCAACCGCCTGATCTATACCGGGCTGACCGAAGCGTTCTTTACCTATATGAAAGTCGCGTTTTTTGCCGGGGTGTTTTTGACCTTCCCGATTTTGGCGTTGCAAATCTGGGGCTTTGTCGCGCCGGGCCTGTATGGCAATGAACGCCGGGCTTTTTTGCCGTTTCTGATTGCCGCGCCGCTACTGTTTTTTCTCGGCGGGGCTTGTGTTTATTATCTGGTGATGCCGATGGCATGGCCGTTTTTCCTGAGCTTTCAGAGCATGGGAAGCGACACGACATTGCCGATCCAGCTCGAGGCGCGGGTCGGGGAGTATCTGGATCTTGTCATGGTGCTGGTCTTCGCCTTTGGCCTGTGTTTCCAGCTGCCGGTCATTCTCGGCCTGCTTGGCAAGGCGGGGATTGTTTCTGCCAAGGGGCTGGCGAAAAAACGTAAATACGCTGTCATTGTCACCTTTATCGTCGCCGCCTTTTTGACACCGCCTGATGTGATTAGTCAGGTGCTGCTCGCGATCCCGATTCTCGGCCTTTACGAGCTTTCGATCTTCCTTGTCCGTAGCATAGAGAAAAAGAATGAACGGCCCGCTTGAAGCCTATCACAGCCGTCTTGCTGCGGCGGCGCTCCAGCCTGACCCCCGGCAGGAAGCGGCGGCGCAAGAGTTCCAGAGGCTCTATGAAGAGCTTCTGGCGCCGGCAAAGGGCTGGTGGCTGTTTAAAAAGAAGGCCGTGCCGCAGGGCGTGTATCTGTGGGGCGGGGTCGGGCGCGGCAAGTCGATGCTGATGGATTTGTTTTATGCCTGCCTGCCCGAAGAGATGCCAAAACGCCGGGTGCATTTTCACCAGTTCATGATCGAAACCCATGATTTTCTGCATCAGGCACGGCAGGACGGGGCAACCGAAGCGGCGATCCTTAAGCTTGCTGAAAAGGTCGCGGGCGATGCCAAAGTGCTGTGCTTTGATGAATTTCACGTCACTGATATTGCTGACGCGATGATTTTAGGGCGGCTGTTCAAGGCAATTTTCGGCCATGGCGTAACCGTTGTCGCGACGAGTAACTGGCCACCGGACAAGCTGTATGAAGGCGGGTTGCAGCGTGATTTGTTCCTGCCGTTTATTGAACTTGCAAAAACTAAGCTGACCGTTGTTGAGGTGAACGGCGAAACCGATTACCGGCTGCAATGCCTGACCGACAGCGGCGTTTACTTCGCCCCGCTGGGGCCGGCGGCAGAGAAAAAAGCCGATGCGGTATTTTCGCGCCTGACC
>CBDUPU010000304.1:0-1998 GCA_965369185.1 uncultured Rhodospirillales bacterium | reverse complement strand
AAAGCTCAGATTCCAGAAGGTTTTCGGGAATTGCGGCGCAGTTGACGGCAATAAAAGTTCCGTCCTTACGCTTGGATTTCCGGTGAATATATTGCGACATCACCTCTTTACCGGTGCCGGATTCGCCGGTAATCAGCACGGTGGCCTCGGACGGGGCGATTTTATCGGCCATCTGCACAACGGCCTTCATCGCCGGATCGCCGGCGATCATCGTTTTGCTTTCCTCGGTCACGGCCTGCAGCACTGCGGCAATCAGGTCGGCGTCCGGTGGCAGGGGGACATATTCCTTGGCACCGTCCTGAATCGCTTTGACGGCGGCGCGGGCATCGGCATCGACCCCGCAGGCAACGACCGGCATATGGATGTGCTCGGCATCAAGGTCGGCAACGAACTTGCCGATATTCTGTTTGACATCGACCATGGCAAGGTCTGCGCCTTTACCGTTACGCAGGGCGCCGAGCGCTTGTTCCGTATCTTCGCAATGGATGATTTTGGCGCCGCGCTGCAGGGCGATCTTGCCTGCTGCGCTGATATGGCCGCCAAGTTGACCGACAATCATTAACCGCATAATAGAATCCCTTCTTCTTCGCTCAGTTTAACGCCTTATCGCTTTGGAAAAAAGGCCGTAAACGTGGTAGACGCCTGATTTCTACAACATGAACGCAACATCAAATTGGACATAACCCGCACTGATGTGGTAAATCCTGAACCGTTATTCAAGCATATTATATAAGGGAAACAGGGCGATGCGCGGTAAAAACAAGCTGGATTATCTGCCGGCTGATTATTACGGCATTAAAGTCGTCGATAGTCTGAGCGCGCTTTTCAATACGCCTTTCGGCGATGCTAATGCTATTTTATATCCGCGCACTTTGAGCGGAGACTTTAACCGCGTTGCGCAGCATCTCGCCGAAGTGCGGGCGTCCGGCTATTATGATCGCCTTGAGAAAATTGCCGATAAAGAGGGCAGGAGCGCCATCGGCCGCGCTGCGCGGACTATTCTGCAGGATATTGAGGCGGTCAGTGCGTGGCTCCGTGCTGAGTGTCTGCCGCCTGATATAAGGTTGCGCGATAACCGGAACTGGAATGGCAGCGGTGTTGAAAGATTTCATGTGGATTCTGCAGCGAGCCAACAGTTGGGACGCATTTTATGCTGTTACACCGCACCGACAACCCAGTGGATCAAAAACGAAGACGCCATTCAAACCAGTGGCAGCACTTTCAGGAAAGCGCGCGGCGCTCCGGTCTATAGTTTTCGTCCGGGTGACATCTTCCGGATAAAATCATTGCCGCGAAATAGCGGACTATCGGAAGTTTCGGTATCAAGCTTCCGCGAGGATTTCTTTGTTCATCGTGCCCCGTCATCGACTGCGCAGGAGCTGGCGCGTGGTATTCCCCGATTGCTTTGGGTCGCCGGTTAGTCGCTCGCTTGCCTAAAGACAGTTTTTAAAGACTAGGCAGTGCGTGTAAGGGTAATCGTCCGGCGCATTTTCCCACGCGACAATGACCTCGTTATCCAGCCTCATGGATTGTGAAATCACATTGGCAAAATCACGCACAAGCGGTGTAAAGGTGCGCTGGCGGATATTATCGCACTGAACAATAATATAGGCGTTGCGCTTCATGCGTTTGGCAAGCTGGTTGAAAATATAGCCCATCCGCTCCAGATATTTATCATAGCCGGCATGGGCAGGGTCGCCGCCATAAAGTGGGTTCCATTTATGGTTTTTCGCCATGAATACCGGGGACGTGATCGCGAAATCCATCTTCGGTAAGTTGTAATCATTCATATTGGCGCTGTCGTCGCAGATGACGCCGAGCCAATTTTCCAGCTGCGCCGCGACCCACTCGCCCCGCTCGCGGTCATGCTCCATACCATAGGCGATGCGCCCCATTTCCTCGGCGACAAACAGCGTCGTGCCTTGACCGGCAAAAGGGTCAAACACGCTGTCGCCTTCTTTGGTGAATTTTTCCAGGAAATAACGAACTAGCGATTCC
>CBDUPU010000303.1:0-2002 GCA_965369185.1 uncultured Rhodospirillales bacterium | reverse complement strand
GATATCAAGCAGCTCAGCTTCAAGACCGGGGGCGTTGAGGTCGCCATCGCCGCGCCGGTTACTTACAGCGATACTTCGGTCAATGCTCCGGTGACGATATCGGTCCCGCTGCTTGAGCAGGCGCAGATTTCCCCGCTCTGGCCTGACTCCCTGCGTGGCGATGGCGCGGAAATCTGGCTGTCGCAAAAACTGTCGGAAGGGCGCTTTGTTGATACCAAAGTCGATTTTGTGGTTGAGGCAACCGGGGAAGGCGATATCTGGGAGGTCGATGTTAACCGGATTGTCGCCAGTTTTGGCATTGAAAATATGTCGATTGATTATCGCGCGCCTTTGGCCCCGATTACGCAGGCCAAAGGCACCGGTCACTTTGAAAATGACGCGCTGACGATCAATATTGAAAGCGGCAAGCTGAAAGATGTTGATGTCCTTCAAGGCAAGGCTGTCATTGACAATATTATTGCCGGCGACGGACATGCCAATATCAATATGAGTCTGTCCGGCCCCCTGCAAAGCGTTTTCCGTTATATAGAGCCGGAGCCGATCGGTATTAGCGAAGACGATCTTGGCCTGAATATCTCTGCTGTAAAGGGGCGGGCAAAGCTGGATGTTGCCGTTTCCTTTCCGACTGTCCGTGATCTGCTGGCCGAGCAGGTGAAAGTTAAGGTCGATGGCACGCTAAGTAATGTGCTGTTGCCGGATGTCATTAAAACGATCGACCTTAGCGGCGGGCCGATGACGCTCGCGGTCGCTGACGGCGCGGCGTCACTTAAGGGCAAGGGGATGCTTGAGGGGAGGCCGGTTGATTTCTCATGGAAAGAATATGTCGCACCGGAAGGTAAGCCGTTTGTCAGCCAGATTACCGCCAAACTTTCCGCCGATGCCAAGCTGCGTGAGCTTATGGGGATCGGCTTGACGGACTGGATTGATGGCACGTTTCCGGTTGATGTGACCTATACCGAATTAGCGTCCGGCTTGTCCGAGGTGGAAGTCAAAACCGATTTGACCCCCGGCAAACTCATGATCGGCCCGTTTGATTACGCCAAGGCGCCGGGGGTGCCGGGCAGTGCCAGTACCAAAATTCTATTGCGCAACGGCTTTGTGCAAGAGGTGAAGAATCTGCAGGTTGAAACGGACCGGCTGCGTATGAGCGGCGGTCGCTTTTTGTTTGATGTTGTCAAAGGCGAGGCGACCTTGCGTCGTGGCAATGTTCCCCGCTTTATTCTTGATGAAAACGACCTGAATTTCGAATTCGAGATCGGCCAATCCGGCCTTTTGAAGATGGCGGTGGAAGGCGCGTTTCTCGATGCACGCCCGTTCCTGGGTGATAAGGACAAGGGCGCGCCTTATGATGGCCCGCCAATGATCATTTCCGGCGCAGTTGATAGAATGCGCACCCATCCTGCGCGCATGATCGATAAGGTAAAGCTTTATCTTGATATGGCCAAAACGGGCGATGTAAGGCAGTTCGAGATGGATGCGGTTGCCGGAAAAGGCGATATATATCTGCGCGTAAAGCCGAACAATAAAGGCGTTATGAGCGTCCGGCTTGAAGCGGATGACGCCGGGGCTGCCATGCGCGCCTTTGACATGTATGAAAACGTCAAGGGCGGAAAGCTGGTGCTTTATGGCGAGGCCGCCAGTGTGAACCAGCCGAAAATTCTTTACGGTAATGCGCAGCTTACGGATTTTTACGTTGTGAATGCCCCGGTGCTCGCTCGTTTGATCAGCGCGATTAGTCTGGCCGGTATTCAGCAGCTTTTGGGCAATGAAGGTATTTACTTCTCGCGGCTGGAATCGCAGTTCGAATGGCACATAAACCGTATGGGCGATAAGTATGTTGCCAAAAACGGCCGCACCTCCGGCTCATCGCTCGGACTGACCTTTGAGGGCGCTATCGATAAGCGCATCGATCAGATCGATATGGAAGGCACGATTGTTCCGGTTTCGATGGTTAATGAGTTGATCGGCTCGATCCCCTTGATCGGTGATATTCTCACCGGCG
>CBDUPU010000302.1:0-2006 GCA_965369185.1 uncultured Rhodospirillales bacterium | reverse complement strand
TGACCTATGAAGATGTCACCAGCCGGCTTGAGCTGGAATCTTCGTACAACACCCTGATCGCCGTACAAAAAGAAACGCTCGACAATCTTGCTGAAGGCGTTTCCGTTTATGGCGGCGACGGACGACTGAAGCTCTGGAACCCTTCATTTGCCCGGCTCTGGATGCTCAACCCGGAAGAACTGGAAGGCGAGCCGCATATAAACAGGCTAATCGACAAGATGAAAGGCCGCTTTGCCGAGGACACGCGTAACAAAGCCCGCGATGTCCTGATGACCCAGAGCCTTGACCGAAACATTCATGAAGGCCGCATGGACTGTGCTGACGGCACGTTAATCGCCTATTCAACCGTCCCCCTGCCCGATGGCGGCGTCCTTGTCACCCATATCGACATTACCGATAAGATGCGGGTTGAAAACGCGCTGCGCGAGAAAAACGCCGCGCTTGAAGATGCCGAACGGGTAAAAATCGACTTCCTTGCCAATGTTTCCTACCAGCTGCGTACGCCGCTCAACGCCATCATGGGCTTCGCTGAAATTCTGGATAATGAGTATTTCGGCGACCTTAACGACCGCCAGAAAGAATATACCAAAGGTATGCAGGAAGCGGGTGAGCGCCTGCTGAGCCTGATCAACAACATCCTTGACCTGTCGAGCATCGAAGCAGGTTATATGGAGTTCCAGCACGACAATGTCGCTATTTACGACACGCTGGATGACATACGCGCCCTGACCGAAGAATGGGCAAGGCGCGAGCGTCTGACCGTACGTGTCGAATGCCCCGAAAATATCGGCACCATCGAAGCCGACGAACGCCGCCTGAAGCAGGTCATCCTCAATCTTCTGCGCAACGCCATAACCTTTACCCCGGAAAAAGGCACCATCATTCTTAAAGCCAACCGGACAAAGGACCATATCGCTGTCAGCGTCTCGGACACCGGCCCCGGCATTGCCGAAGCAGACCAGAAACGCATCTTCGAGCCGTTTGAACGCCTGCAAACCGCAGGCCAAGGCCGCAGCGGCGCAGGGCTGGGCCTCACCTTGGTAAAGAACATTATCAAGCTGCATGGCGGCACAGTCGCACTGCAAAGCGAAAAAGGGAAAGGCACCACCATCACCATCACCCTGCCGGTAAATATGAAAGCGAACAAGGCGCCAAAACAACTGGATCAGAGCGTTATTTAATCACCGCCTATTTTTTTGCATAATATAGTAAACAGTGCTAAAAGCAGCCTCTGTAACGTTAAGGAGGCAAAATCCATATGTCCAAAATATCAAAAAGAATCGCTGTATTTACCCTTGCTGCTGCCGGGCTTGCCTATACTGCCAGCTATATCGGCGCGGAAGCTGAACGTAATAGCCTTAATAACGAATATCAAAATTTACATGACAATTTCTTTGCCCAAAGCACACCGCTTTTCTCCCAAATTGACTGGGACAGCGAACGGGGTTTTCAGTGCATTCAGGCTATCGAAGAAACCAGAAGAACATTCATTGTAACAAGCCTGGAACGTATCAGCCACCTGAGCAGCACAGATACAGTTGTGCCCCGTGAAATGATACAGGCACATATCAAACAAATTAAACCGTCTCTGGGTCAATATCAGGAAAGCTGCAAACCTTACCTGCCGGGCCCGTCAGTTTAAAGGCACTCGGCCCACGTTTCGGTGCCGCCCTCGGGCTTGCGCTTGCCCTTGATCAAAATGTCGCCGTAAACCGCGGTTTTGCAGTGAAAGATCGGCACCAGAGTCCGAAGCACCAATTCAAGTTTTTCCCCGTCATAAAACGGTCCGGACGTACAAAACTGCGCGTACGCCTCCGGCTTCAGGCGAAAATTCGATTTATGCCGCGTTTTGATGCCGTCATCACGGATAAAGAAATTGGTGTTGATGCTGCCGTAAACGGAATATGGCGCCTTATTAATGACGTTAAAGCAGCGCGGACTGATCGATACCGCACCAAGCGCCTTCGGCTGTGTCGGTGATGTCACGATAAACGGATCTTCCTTCG
>CBDUPU010000301.1:0-2015 GCA_965369185.1 uncultured Rhodospirillales bacterium | reverse complement strand
CTTAACAAAAAATTCTGCATCATCGCTCAGAAAAACGCCTTGATCGCCGACCTGACCGCCGGATTCAGCATAGAACGGTGTCTGGTTGGTGATAATAGATACTTCTTCGCCTTCGGCGGCGCTATCGGCGCGCGCGCCGTCTTTGATAATTGCTAGGATCTGGCCTTCCGCGACTTCGGTTTCGTAGCCGAGAAATTCGCTGGCACCCAGCTCTTCGACCAGTTCAAACCATAATTTCTCGGTCGCGACATCGCCGGAACCCGCCCAGTTTTTGCGGGCGGCTTCGCGCTGCTTTTCCATACCGGCTTCAAAGCCTGCCATGTCGACTTCAATTCCTTTGGCGCGCAGCGCGTCCTGCGTCAGGTCAATCGGGAAGCCGAAAGTGTCATACAGCTTAAAGGCCGTATCGCCGGGGAATTTCTGGCCGCTCGACAGTTTCGCTGATTCTTCGTCCAGCAGTTTCAGGCCGTGATCGAGGGTTTTCTTGAAACGGCTTTCTTCCATTTTCAGCGTTTCGGTGATCATGGCTTCAGCGCGGCGCAGCTCCGGATAGGCCTCGCCCATCAGGCTGATCAGTGTCGGTACAAGCTGGTGCATAAGCGGGTCGCGCGCGCCGAGCAAATGGGCGTGGCGCATCCCGCGGCGCATGATCCGGCGCAGCACGTAACCGCGGCCTTCATTAGACGGCATCACGCCATCAGCCAGCAGGAAGGAAGCGCAGCGCAGATGGTCGGCAATGACGCGGTGGCTCGGCGCTTGTTCGCCGTCCGGTGAAATGCCGGTCAAATCGGCGCTGTGCTCGATAATCTTGCGGAACAGGTCGATATCATAGTTATCGTGTTTGCCCTGCATGATCGCGGCAATCCGCTCAAGCCCCATGCCTGTATCGACGGACGGGGCAGGCAGGTCAATGCGCGTATCGGCATCGATTTGTTCGAACTGCATGAAAACATTGTTCCAGATCTCGATGAAACGGTCGCCGTCTTCATTCGGGCTGCCCGGAGGGCCGCCGGGAATGTGTTCGCCGTGGTCATAGAAAATCTCGGTGCACGGTCCGCACGGGCCGGTGTCTCCCATCGCCCAGAAATTGTCAGAGGTCGGGATACGGATGATTTTGTCATCGGAAAAACCGGTGACTTTCTTCCAGATGCCTGCGGCTTCTTCATCGGAAGAGTGCACGGTCACCAGCAGTTTTTCAGGCGGCAGGCCGAAATTTTTCGTCACCAACTCCCAGGCCATGGCGATGGCATCGTCCTTGAAATAATCGCCGAACGAGAAGTTGCCGAGCATTTCAAAAAACGTATGGTGGCGCGCGGTATAGCCGACATTATCAAGGTCGTTATGCTTGCCGCCGGCGCGGACGCATTTCTGTGCCGTGGTCGCGCGCGTGTAATCACGTTTTTCCTTGCCGGTAAAAACGTCCTTGAACTGGACCATCCCCGCATTGACGAACATCAGGGTCGGGTCGTTTTGCGGCACCAGCGGGCTGGACGAAACGACTTTGTGTCCCTTGCCTTCAAAATAATCGAGAAATTCTTTTCTTATGTCTTTTACTGTTTTCATGGCGCTAATGTATGTCCTGCAATATTGCGGTGGCAAGTCCTGAATCTAATGTTTGGGAACCGATATATAATATATTGGTTTCACTTGGTTTTTTAAAGTCTTTATAGTTTGTTTGCCGGTTTTCCTCTGGGGGGCTATGCCGCACCCACAAAAAAAGCGCACGGGGCGCTGTTTCGGCAAAGTATAGCAAAGGCGACAAGGAAAGCGGAAGTGAAAAAAAGCGGGCCTAGCTGATCGCTGAATCGGCGGCGTCCAGATAATGTCGCCATGCGTCTTCACCAAATGCCTTGATGAAGCCGGCCTGCGCTTTTTGCCAGATGGGATAGACTTCGTGGATCTTCTCTTTGCCGGTCTCTGTCAGATAAACCAGCTTTTCACGGCGGCGGCCAGGTTTTATGCGCACCAGCCCCTGCTTTTCCAGCGTTTCCAGCGAGCGCGCCAGCGTGGACAGG
>CBDUPU010000300.1:0-2036 GCA_965369185.1 uncultured Rhodospirillales bacterium | reverse complement strand
TGCTCTGCCACCTGAATTGCGACATTGACCTGCGCTTCACGGGTCGAAGCCCCAAGATGCGGCGTACACACAACATTCGGATGACCAAATAACGGGTTCTCCGTTGCAGGCTCGACCTCGAACACATCAAGCGCCGCCCCGGCCACCTTGCCGCTATCAAGCGCTTCTTTAAGGTCGGCTTCAACGATAATACCGCCGCGGGCGCAATTGATAATCCGCACGCCGTCTTTCATTTGCGCAATCGTGGCTTTGTTAATCAGCCCTTTGGTGTGCTCGTTTTTCGGCACGTGCAGGGTAATGAAATCGGCCTTGGCAAACACTTCATCCAGCTCCGCCTTCTGAACGCCCAGCTCTACCGCACGCTCTTCGGTCAGGAACGGGTCAAAGGCCAGAACGTCCATATGTAGCCCGATCGCGCGGTTGGCAACAATAGAGCCGATATTGCCACAGCCAACCAGCCCCAGCGTCTTGCCGTACAGCTCGACCCCCATAAATTTCGATTTTTCCCACTTTCCGGCATGGGTTGATTCATTGGCCTGCGGGATCTGGCGCGCCAGCGCGAACATCATCGCAATCGCATGCTCCGCCGTCGTGATGGAATTGCCAAACGGCGTATTCATAACAACGACGCCCTTATTCGTCGAAGCCTCAAGGTCGATATTATCAATACCGATCCCGGCGCGGCCGATCACTTTAAGGTTTGCCGCCCTGCCGAGCATTTCCGGCGTCGCGCGCGTTGAAGAACGGACAGCAAGCCCGTCATAATCGCCGATAATCTCCATCAGCTCTTCCGGGCTCATGCCCGGCTTCACATCGACTTCAATACCGTTTTTTTGGAAAACTTCCGCGGCAAGAGGATCCATCTTGTCGCTTATCAAGACTTTGGCCATTTTTAACTCCTAGTTTTGTCTTGTTTAGGAAAACAGACTTTCTAGGTAACAGCTTCCGCTTAAAAAAACAGCTAAATTATGCAGCGCAGCAAGTTTTTTCCGCGCCCGATGACGATACCCGGGTTAATTAGGAACAATTCTGCCCCCTGATTTGTTGGACAAGCGTAAACCAATAAAGCCAGAAAGGAGAGTGAACGCCATGACGTTCCTGAATAATTTGGCGCTAGCGCTGATTATCATCGGTGGCCTTAACTGGGGGCTGGTAGGCTTGTTCGACTACAATCTGGTCGAAGCGATTTTCGGTCTGGATTCATGGCTGTCAAATGCCATCTATGTCATCGTCGGCATCGCGGCCCTGTACAGCCTGTACCTGTTCAAACCGGTTACCACCGGCACCCATATCAGGCATGAGCGCCACACCCCGGCACCCCATTGACCAAGCCGGACATAACACACAAAAAAAGGCCATGGAATATAGACTCCACGGCCTTTTTTGGGATTAATCCAATTAAAACATCAGGCGGCTTTTTGCGCTTCTTCCTGCTTGCAGGTTTCAAACGCCCATTCCAGCCACGGCATCAATGCCGCAACGTCAGAAGTTTCAATCGTCGCCCCGCCCCAGATCCGCAGACCGGCGGGCGCATCACGGTAATATTTAATGTCCTTGGCGACATCTTCCTGATCCAGCAGCTTGCACATCGCCCCGACAAAAGCCGCCTTGGCATCCTCATCCAGCCCCTCAAACCACGGATCGGTAATTTGCAGGCAAATAGAGGTTGTCGAACGGCTCGCCGGATCAGTCGCAAGAAAATCCGCCCAATCGGTGCGCTGCACCCATTTTTCAATTGCAGCGAGGTTGTTCTGGCAACGGCGCATCGTTTCCTTGATCCCGCCAATCTCTTTGACCCAGCGCAGCGCATCAAGGCAATCCTCGACCGCCAGCATAGACGGCGTATTAATCGTCAGCCCCTCGAAAATGCCCTCATTCAGCTTGCCGCCTTTTGTCATGCGGAAAATCTTGGGCAAAGGCCGCCCCTCAGGCGTAAAGCTCTCCAGCCGTTTAACCGCGCGCGGGCTTAAAACCAGCATCCCGTGGCCACCTTCCCCGCCCAGCACTTTTTGCCAGCTCCATGTCGTGACATCGAG
>CBDUPU010000299.1:0-2061 GCA_965369185.1 uncultured Rhodospirillales bacterium | reverse complement strand
GCTGACGGCAAAGCACCCGTCATCGCGATAACGAAAGCCCGAAGCCTCGCACAGCCCCTTGATCAATTGGCGTTTGCCCTTATGCATATAAGCCCGATTTAGGGTCAGATATAGAAGCAGCGAAGGCAGGAACGCGCCGAGCGTAACAGTGTATTTCAGGTCGATGCCCTGCGGATTGAAATACAGCAGCAAGAAAGTCACCGCAAACGAGGCAACGCCAATGCCTGTTATTAGCCACGCCATGTGCCGCTTGCGCGTTTTTTCCAGCGCCCGCGTCAGCGGGCGAAGGTCTTTGTCCAGATTATCGAGGCCGTTTGCTTGGTTCATTACGTAATAAGTCTAGCTGATTTTTATTTGAAGGGCAGCAGTAAAAGGTCAAAAAGTTTGACATAATACTTGAGGTTTTGCTATGAAATCGCATGTCAAAAGCAGCGATCGTGTCATTTATTATCGATCTGAAACTCACCCCCGAGGGTGAGGTCAAAATTCTTGAGTTCGGTGATCTGTATCGCTCGGGCTTTAAGGGGTATGAACGGCTGACCGGCGTTTCCCCGCTCACCGAAACCGTTTTTCCTTTTTACGAACAGTTCGGCGTTCCTGTTTATCAGGCCGGGTCATTACCGGAAGGCTACCGATATAAAAATGATCTGCCGCGCCAGATGGACATTGTTCCCGTGACAATTGGCGATGCCCCGTATGATCCGCAAAGTTTGAAAAGCCACAGCGCGATTATCATGAATGAGGGGCACAGTGATGAAAATCAGCGCCGGGCGATGCTGGTTCCGCCGTTCGATCGGCTGATTACCACTAATAGCAATGGCCAGATCAACGCCTGTTTTGAAGACAAGAATATCCTTGCAGCTTTTGCGCAAAAATATGCGCCTGATATATTCCCGCGGCAAAAACTTTATCCGGTTACTCGCGGTCGTCTGCATATAGGGCAGATTCTCAAAGATTTCGCCGAAGACCAAACCATAGTGTTGAAAACGCCGCTGGACGCTTTGGCTAAAGGCGTGGATCTGGTTGATACTAAAAAACTGTCCTTGGCCTTTAATCTGGCGGCCGGGAACCCGTATCTGGAAATATTCAAAAAGCCGCGTCTTATCGGTGTGCCGGCGGCGGTGGTGCAGGAATACACCACCGGAAAACCGGTAGAGGCGCAGAACGCCAAAGGCGAGTCCGGTCTTTATGATCCGACAATGCGCGTTTTCGCGACGGCATGGCATGATGGTGGCCAGACACATATAAAATGCCATAGCGCCTATTATAAAATGCCGCCAAGGCCGTTATCTGAAAATAAAAACCGCGCCAACTGCATTTCCAAAGTCGGCGCAAATTCAGGCCCAAAGAGCGCACCTGTACCGCAAGAAGATCTAAAGGCGACTTTTTCCCAGCTCGAAGAAAAGCTGCCGGCCTTGTTTCAGCCGCTATTTACAATCTCGTCATATGATCATGCCTGCGAATTCTTGCGAAGCGAGAATGACGCCCTCGCACGCGTCGGCTTTCTTCTCGCGGCGAAGAACACTTATTTCGATCGCCCTGGTGCCCAGACGGAAAAATATCCTGAGAATCTGGCCTCGCTGATTTATGAGAATAAAGAGCGCCTGCCGAATATGCGCGGAATGCTTATATATAATCGTGCCCCCTATGCACCGTCCGGCTTGCTGGCGGCCTTGAAGGAAAAGGCCACAGAGGAGGGCTATCGGCCAAAAAGATTTAGCAATCTTGCCGCTGCGCTCGGTGCTTCGGGGGGGCTGGGCTGCATTGCCACACTTGTCGCTTTTCTTACGCTGGTCGGCGGCACTTCCCATGACACGGCAGCGCAGATATTTGCCAATAAGGACCATGGAGCGACTGTTCAGGGGCTGGATAACCTGAAATCTTTCGCATTTGATTCTGTCAAGTCGACCCCGGCGCTGCGTAAGGCGATTGATGAAAGTGCGCGCGCCGCTGGGTATGAAGTCTGCCATACCGGGCAGTGGGGGGATGAGGCGCAAAGGCTTCTACCCGCCTTCAAACAGGCGATGGCCGATCGTACTGCCAATGTCGTGAACATTGACT
>CBDUPU010000298.1:0-2097 GCA_965369185.1 uncultured Rhodospirillales bacterium | reverse complement strand
AGCAGGCAAAACGGCCTGCTCAACGTGTGGGGCGAAAAAGGACAGCAATTCAGCAAGATTGGCCAGACGCGCATCGTCGAGCGCGACATGGATCAGCACGCGGTCCTGCGCCATCAGTGCCCGCGCCTTGTCGGCCAGCACACGCGCATCGTGCCCTTCCGGCATTCCGAAAAGGGTCTGGTGCGCCTGCCCGCCACGGGGCATTTCAACTGCAGTCGGCTGGGACATTTACGTTACCTATCGTGATAAAGGTAAGGCTTTTATAAGGATTTCACAGTTTTTGCCAAGAGATTTAGCCTGTTTTTCGGCGGCCCGGATTCAAAAAACGGCCAGTTGAATGGCCGTTTTAAAAACTTCTTTAGTGCCAAACCGGCTTTTATCAGAAACCGCAGGCTTTGCGTGCCTGACGGGCGATATAACCAGCGGCAGCCTGCGCCTCGACATGCTTTAGCGGACGCTCACCGGACAGGATCTCGTCTTTTTTCTGCAAGAAGACCACGCCGCTCGCCGAGTAGCTAAAGGGGCTGATTACTTCCAGCTTATGTGCCGCATCTGCCAGCGCGCCAAGATTTTCAGGATCGGCTATGGTCTCGCCGTTTTCCTTCGGGGCCATCCGCTGTAAACGGGCGTGAAAGTCACTGGCCGCTCTAAACAGACTCACGATATCCTGAATGTTGCTGTAACGTTTTTGCATGGTATCTACTCCGGGCTTTTTGCTTGCTTGGAACTGAGGAAATAATAGCCAAAACTCGCTATTATGTCAATAAAAAGCGCCTAGGCCTTGAAACGATGCTTTTGCAATTTTTCCATCACCGGGCTGATGTAATTTGCCGGCACCGCTTCCTTGCCGGTAATCCAGTTGTAAAGATCAGGATCACTAAAGCCCAATATGTCATCATACATTGCCAGCTCTTCCGGCGAAAAGTCCGGGATATTCTGGTCGGCAAAGGACCCCAGCAACAAATCCATTTCGCGTGTTCCCCGGTGCCACGACCGAAAAATCAGGCGTTTGCGCATTGTTTCAGTTTGTTCTGCAGCTTGATCTTCACTCATAGCTAAAGTCATAGCGCGATAATGTTTGGCTGCAAACCTTTTTATCCAGCCAGACCCGTTACGTCTTCATCGGATAAATAACGCCGCAAGCGACGCGGCCTCCGGCATCGCCCGCCGGTTCGCTGAGATAGTCGTCCGGTGTTTCGTGCAGGACAAAGGCGCTCCCGTCATGATCATCGAGCGTGACCTTGTTGATCCGGTCGGTAAAAAATTGCGCCTGGCCGCTACCGGTTTCCCCGACCCAGATATTTGGCAGGTCGCCTGCATGAAGATTGGTTTCATCGAGAAAACCATGGCGTTCGCCGCCCACTGCGACAGCATGGCCTCCGGACGCCTTGAAACCATCATCCGGATCAGAACAGTCCCCGATACCGTGAATGTGAAAACCGTGCCAGCCTTCTGACATACCTGTGACTTTTACGGTCAGCACCATGCCGCGCGGCCCTTGACGGATATTCACGCTGCCGACCTGCTGCGCGTTTTTGCCGCTCAGCGTTATATCAACGCCCTCTTCTGTTTGTGGCTGCGCCAGTGCGGCTCCGGTAAAAAGCGCTGCCGCACAAAGCGTCAGAACCAGACCGCCTATCTTACTCCCGCTCATTGATGCCTCCGTGCTTGTCCGCGGTTAATTGCCGAAAACTAACCAAAGGGTGCAGTTTTTGGTTCCCGTATCGCCGTTTATTTGCTGAAATAGCGCCATGCAGCCTCAAACTAAGGACACAAAAGCCAGCACGCCCGCCGCCAAAGGCAGGCCGTTTGCGCTCGACCCGCTGTTCCGGCGGATTACCGAGTTGCCGGGGATTGGTCCGCGCACCGTGAAGCTATTTGAAAAACTGTGCGGCGGCGACAAGATGCTGGACGTTTTGTGGCACAAGCCGATCGATTTCGTTGACCGCCGCTTTGCGCCCAAGCTCGCGGAAGCCCCTGCCGGACGGATCGCCACACTGACGGTGAAAGTCGAAAAGCACAGCGTGCCGCCAAAACGCCACATGCCATACCGGGTACGCTGCAGCGATGATACCGGCACTGTTGATCTGGTGTTTT
>CBDUPU010000297.1:0-2099 GCA_965369185.1 uncultured Rhodospirillales bacterium | reverse complement strand
AACGAAATCATCCTGATCCCCATACCGCTCAGCACAAACTGCCCGATCAGGATCGCCCCCACCAAAATCCACAAGGAATAGAGCGTCGCCCGCCCCGCGATCTTCTTTTTCTGCTCGGCAGTCATTTTCTTGGTCAGCGCGGCAAAAATCACCAGCGTGCTAATGGGGTCGATCGTCGCCCACAAAAAGAAAAAGTCACGAATGCCATGCTCAAGATATCCACTCATACCGCAAATATAATGCATCTTTTAAAAAGAAGCATGCCGCAAATTATAAGTGTAGAGAGAAAAACGGCAGCAAAGAAAAACGATAAGCGCCTTTGCCCGCCGGACATCAGCCCCTTTAGGCCCCGGTCAGGATAACCGGGTAACAGGGCGCAATTCATCCAGAAGCACGGCAAGCGTTTCAGAAACGCCATGCCCGGTAATTGCCGGCGCCATGATAATCAGCAGCAGGCATAAACTGCCAAAGCCGAGACTGAAAATATCGCCTTTACTGAAACTTTGCCACGGCCAGATACCGTGCACCGGCATGGGCTCTTCCTGCCTGATTTTTTCTCTGGCATCTTCCATGGCCGCTTCCGTAACGGCGACGCTCTGGCCTCGCTTGCCGAACGTTTTCCAGATGATATGCGCAACCCGCGCCAGATCATCAACGGTCAGGAAAAAGATGCGCAGCCCGCGCTCGATAATGGCAAAACGGGTAAGCATCTGCGCCCCGCGTACGGCCTGCCCCGCCCTTGCGGCTTGTCCCAGCCCCAGCGCAGCCATGACCATATCGGCATAAAGCGCAACGACCAGCGCGAAAAACACCAGCGCAATATCCAGCTTTACATGCCAGAGCGCATGAATAACCGGCTTGTTCACTTTGATAATGACATGCCGCCAGACCTCAAGCCCGAAATGCCCCAGCATCAACAGGACAACCCAGAACAAATTCGTATAAACGCTCAAGGCAATCGCGCCGCCGACATAAAGCAGGATAAAAGACCAGCGCTCATCGTGATGTTCAATCCAGTGATTAATAGATTTTGGCATAAGGGCGGCTCTTTAACTGACACAGAGTTTATAAACAAAAGGCGCAAACACGAATGACTGCGCCCTTCCTGAAAGATCGGTTTCACCGAAGCAGCTTATATTATAAAACCCCGCACCAACTTTGTGCAAGAACGCCGTTGTGCAGCAAGCCCCTAACGCACATCCCAAACCTCACCACACCGTCATTGCGAGCATAAGCGAAGCAATCCAGCCCAAACCAAAAGCTGGATTGCCACGTCGCTACACGCCTCGCAATGACATTTGCGGCGCACTGAAAATGGATTTTTTCCCTGTTTTCTATAAATAGCAAAAAGCTGTGCTGGAGGAATTTAGGATTGGAAACTTGTAGTTAATTAGCAAGCTTCCTCTGTTTTTTTTACGTAAGCTTTTACAATCTCTTGTTGAATAAGTCCCTTCACTTTCTTTTTATGATTTCTAACCTGCGCCATAATTCGATTATCAAATTTCTTCATGACTCCGGCAGAACGGCGCGCATAGGTCCAAAAAGTCCAATCTTTATATGCTTGCTCAGTAGGGTCAAAATTATCTACACGCCCATATTTTTGGTAAATCAAGCTTAAGTTTGCGAGCTTTAGTATTTCGTCCGGCTCTTTATCAGCATAACGATCAACTAACTCTCTTGCTTCTTTTCTTATTCCCGTTGTCATTTTTCTGTAATAACGAGAGAGAGTACTATCTTTAATTTTGACAATTTTCCCATCATAGCTAAAACCAAGGTATTCAAAGGGGCGATTTTTTAATGGACGCTTTCTCTGTTCAGGAAAATCGACATGATCGTAAAATCTACACTCAAGACCACCTTCTACAATACAAAACTCTTTTATTATTGTCTTTGAATCTTTGATTTCAAGATTCTCCCCTTTTATTTCCAGATTTATTTTTTTGATAAGATTGTTCAATAGTTTTTCATCCTTTGGACAAATAACAAGTATATCGTCTGAATAACGTCGATAATATATGCCATTTAAATCTGCATATGCCTTAATCGAACGATCAAAGTCCAAAAGATATATATTTGCTAAAAGATCAGACATAGGTGAC
>CBDUPU010000296.1:0-2104 GCA_965369185.1 uncultured Rhodospirillales bacterium | reverse complement strand
AACAGGTCGGGGCATATAGCGACAAATCCCTGCTCTGCCAGCCAATCGCATTTTTCGCGCAAGCCCTGATTAACGCCGAAAATTTCCTGAATAACGATAATGACGGCTGCCGGAGTCTGCTCCGGTGTTGCCATGTAAGCCATGAAAGACCCGCCATCTGCGGCGCTTATCGTGATTTCGGTGCCCATATTCTGTATCTCTTTTGCTAGATTGCGTTAATAACCCTTTCCAACATACGCGTGTTCGCGTTTTTTTTAAAGCGGCGATCAGAGTGCCTATCGTTCCTACCTTTTGGCAGCTCATGCGCTTAAAAAATCTCACATTTAAGAGAGGATTCTTGGTATATGAAATTTGCACATATAGCGAGGCCAGTAATATGAAAATAACAGTTAATATAGATTGTACGCCGGAGGAAGCCAGAGAGTTTCTGGGATTGCCGAATGTGGCGCCAATGCAAGATAAGTTATTGAAAGAAATGGAAGAAAAGATGGCTGAGAATATCCGCTCTCTTGATCCGGAAACATTTATTAAGACCTGGATGCCTTTGGGGCTGGAGAGCATAGGCGAAGTGCAAAAGATGTTCTGGGCTCAGATGGGGCTAAAAACGCCGGCTGCCGGTTCGGATAACGAGAGTTAAAGGATGCTTGATACTATTTATGCATTGGCAACGCCGCCCGGTAAGGGGGGGGTCGCAGTTGTGCGGGTTTCAGGGCCACGTGCTTTGGCTGGTTTGGAGGCTCTTACTGGTAAAGGTGCCCCTGCCCCTCGCCAAGCCGTTTTTCGTAAGTTTTTTGATCCTGTTTCACGTGAAACAGTTGATCAGGGTTTGGCGCTATATTTTGAATCACCAGCCAGTTTTACTGGCGAAGATGTAGTGGAGTATCAACTGCACGGCGGGATGGCCGTCGTGCGAGCGCTGCTTGCAGCGCTCGCGAAAATTGAAAACTACCGGCTCGCAGAGCCGGGCGAATTTACGCGGCGCGCTTTTGAGAATAACAAAATCGATTTGACCGAGGCCGAAGCTGTCGCTGATTTGATTAATGCCGAAACGTCTTTGCAAAAATCGCAGGCCTTGACCCAGTTAGAAGGGGGGTTGTCGGCAATTTATCATCAGTGGCGGGATGAGCTTAAGGCTGCTCTCGCGCATCTTGAGGCCGATCTGGAATTTCCCGATGAAGATATGCCAGAGGGCGTGACGCCTCAAGTTATGCCCGTTCTTGAAAAGCTGATTCACGAGATCGGCGAACACCTTGATGATAATCGCCGGGGTGAGCGACTGCGTGACGGGATCCAGATTGCCGTGATTGGCGCGCCCAATGCGGGTAAATCTTCGCTGGTAAATGCGCTGGCGCAGCGTGATGTTGCAATTGTATCCGAGCATGCCGGCACGACGCGGGATATTATCGAGGTTCATCTTGATCTTGGCGGTTATCCGGTCATTTTATCGGATACGGCCGGTCTGCGGCCGGAACAGCTAGGCGAAAGCGCGCATGATCAAATTGAGGGGGAGGGAATGCGCCGCGCTATGGCGCGCGCCGAAGCGGCGGATATACGGCTTTTGCTGTTTGATGCGACAGAGCTGCCACATCTTGACCGTCATACGTTAGATTTGCGTGATGATTACTCTGTTATTGCCTTTAATAAGGCCGACAAAACGCCATCAAATCCTCTGGATAAGTTTGAGGATAAAATGCGGGAAAAGCTTGTGGATGAAAAAACGGGCAAATATTTGCTGGTTTCAGCGCAAAGCGGTGAGGGGCTGGATGCCTTGATTAGCGCGCTTCTTGGCCGAATAGAATCTCTCGTCGGGCGCAGCGAGGCTCCCTCCCTTACGAGGGAGCGTCACCGCACGGCATTGCAGGAATGCCGGCAGTCCTTGGTGCGGTCATTAAAGGCACCGCTGCCTGAATTGGTGGCAGAGGATGTGCGGCTGGCCATACGTGGGCTTGGCCGGATTACGGGCCGCGTTGACGTCGAGGACTTGCTTGACGTCATATTCCGGGATTTTTGTATTGGTAAATAATTACGGTCGCGGCGCGGCGTTCGGCTTTGTGCCATGCGGGGCATTAAGCTGAAGCGAGGCGGCGAAAATCTTGACTGCACC
>CBDUPU010000295.1:0-2127 GCA_965369185.1 uncultured Rhodospirillales bacterium | reverse complement strand
CCGGCAATTATTATGACCGTGGTTGCCGTGGTAAACGTTATACTCGACCCCATCCTGATTTTCGGCCTGTTCGGCTTCCCTGAAATGGGGCTACGCGGCGCGGCATTGGCAACGGTAATTGCCAATTTCTGCGCCATGGTCGCCGGGTTGTATGTGCTGTACGTTCGCAAAAAAATGATCTGCCGCGATGGGCTACATCTCAACCATTTTAAAGATTCTGCAAAGCGCCTTGCCTTTATCGCCCTGCCTGCCGGTCTGACCGGGACGATCCAGCCGGTTACCGCCGCCGTGATAATTGCCCTGCTGGCTGGCCATAGCACAGAAGCCGTTGCCGCCTTTGGCGTTGCCGGCAGGATCGAGGCCTTTGCCTTTACGATCATTATGGCTCTGTCAACCGGCATGGCGCCGATTATCGGGCAAAACTGGGGCGCAAGATGCTTTGACCGCGTGCAGGCGACATTGTCACGCGCCTTTAGCTTTGCCGTCTTCTGGTCACTATTGGTCGCGGCAGTCTTTATGATATTTGCCCGCCCGCTTGCCGGGTTGTTTGCGCCGGACGCCTCGCCGCAATTTATTTACATTACGACGCTATATTTCTGGATTGTTGCGCTGACCTACGCGCCGGGCAATCTTGTCCCGGGTTGGAGTTCTGCTTTCAACGCCATCGGAATGCCGAAACATTCTTTTATGATGATTGTCGTCAAAATGCTCCTTATGCAGCTACCGCTGGCCCTGCTTGGCAGCCATTATTTCGGCATCGTCGGAATTTTCGGTGCGATCGCTGTGACCAACGTCGTTACCGGCATCGGCTTTCACCTGCTGAACCGGAAAACGTACATACGGGCACAACAGC
The DNA here is from genome assembly GCA_965369185.1 of uncultured Rhodospirillales bacterium. Lineage (GTDB taxonomy): Bacteria > Pseudomonadota > Alphaproteobacteria > Micavibrionales > Micavibrionaceae > UM-FILTER-47-13. Next base: position 1,274 of record CBDUPU010000295.1, on the reverse strand, counting down.
AAAAAGAAGCATCAAGCTAGTCTTTGAAAAAACCGCGCACTTTATCACCAAAGTCACGGACCTGATCCATAATGCCGCTCGGGAGACCGAGCGCTTTCTGGATCTGCTCAAGGCTTTCCTGATCCATCCCCTGCAAATAGCGATTTTGTACCGCTGTACGCATCGCCATGACGACAACCCGGTCTGTCACCATCGTCATAACCTGCCCGGGCAATACACCGCCTTCTTGTTCACCGATACCGCTCATTCGGATATCCGGCATAATGACCGGCTGCATCGGCGCCCCAGCCAATGTTACCGCAGGATTAAGGGTTGCCCCTTCGATGACCAGCTCCCGGATTATGACTTTCAAAGGCTCGGCGCCATCACCTGCCGCTTTGTTACCGGCGCGTGCATTGAGGTTTTTATGGAGTTCAATCAGATTGGTTTTATTCTCGGAAACTTCCAGATTAACAACCGTTCCACTAACCCGGATCTGGTTAAACACCAGGCGCGTTTCTGATATTTCATCGGCGGCAATATGAACATCGCCGATTTGGACGGCATTTGCAGATTTAAATCCCTGCGGGTTGGCAACAGTGATCCCGCCAGCATCAACCTGCCTGTCCTGTAAACTAATATCGAGACTGGCCAGCGACACTTTAACGCCGAGCGCCTGGCTCGCAATTTTCTCAACCGCCATTTTTGCCAGTCCACTGGCATTCAGCGCGAATACCGCAACCACCACAATCATACCTACGGCCAATACAGCCGCCGTGCGTGCTTTGGTGTTTGGCTTGGCCGTATTATGAATAGCGGCCTTCTCTCCGGAATCAGTTTTTGCCATGAATTTCATTCCTTTATTACGGTTGCGCTTTATGCTGCCCGATTTTACCTGTCCGATCAAGCCGCTGGTTGTTATGATACGCTATCGCGCCGCACCCGAAACCGGTCGGGACGGCAACATTGTTAACAGCAAGCCCAGCGCAATAACTCAAGAGCGTAACAAAGTGACCCAGCCCCTTTTTGTCGATCTGTATTATTGGCGGCGGCGTAGCCGGCCTCTCCATCGCCGCCGGTGCCGTCCGGCAAGGTCTTGACGTCGCATTGATAGAAAACGCCGAAACAGGCGGCACATCTCTTCATTCCGGCAGCATACCGTCCAAAACCCTACGCGCCGCTGCCGAAAGCGCCCAGACCATACGTACAGCGGACAGGTACGGCATCAATGTAAGCGCTCCGGATATCGCCTTTCCGGCATTAAAAAATGCGATCAACACTGCCATCAAAACCAT
>CBDUPU010000294.1:0-2181 GCA_965369185.1 uncultured Rhodospirillales bacterium | reverse complement strand
TTTGCAGGACGAGATTAACAAAACCATGAAACAGGCGCTCTCGCTGGTAAAGGCATCGCCGCAGATTCGGGCATCGACCCAACAATATTACGTTTACCCGCATGATTACGATCCAACGCCGCGCCCAATCGACGGCAGCAATAAACAGCGGCAACTAAAGCGCACATGGCGCGGCAGTCAGGGGATTGAGCTGAAAAGCTCACAGGCGGACGAGCTCCTTGAACTGGCCGGAAAGCTGCAGGTGATTGGTTTGACGATGAGCGGCTTGAGCTACACGCTCTCGCCTGAATTGCAGGAAAGAACGCAAGACTCGCTAATGGAATCCGCCCTGGCCAAACTCACCGCCAAAGCGGAACGTGCCGCCAAAGCCCTTGGCAAGACAGAGGCCGCTCTGCTGGAGGTCAATATCGATATGGGCGGCGGCTATAGCCCGCAGCCTATGATGCGCAGTATGGCGATGGGGGAAATGGCACAGATGGACATGCCTGTCGCGGCGCCGGGGCAAAGTACGATCACCCTCACCGTATCGGCACGGGCGATCCTTAAATAGGCGTATGTAAACGACGAATTTGTTTGTAGCGTCGCTGCGTTCCGCGATATAAGTCGCGCTATGAAAAATATTTTTAATGCCCTTGCCTTATTCTTTATGCTGCCCGCGCCGCTCTCCAGCACGGCAACGCTGCAGGAACCGGCGCTTACTGCCGGTGACGGGCCGCTTAACCCGCTTTGCTTCAGCACCGCGCAGCAAGAAGGCGCAATCATCGACCCGCTTCGCTGCATCAACGACCATATCGTGGCAGTTGAAGATGACAGCGCATATTTGCCGGCGGCGGGCTTTCACGGCCAGGCCTATCGTTTTAAGGGCGTGCAGGAAACGCCGCAAACGCCTTATATACAATACCGCCATCTGGGTCAGACAAACGGTTATGAAGCCGTTTGGGTTGAAGAAAATAGCGGCGGCAGCGGCATATTTTCCTCGATATACCGGCTATCGCGTACAGCTGATAACAAGCTGAGGGTCGAAGCAATCATAGCGGGCGGTGATCGCTGTAATGGCGGGATCAAGGACGCTTATGTCGATGGTGCCGGCACATTGCATTACTCGACAAACCTAACTCTGCGCGGGCTTTACGCACTCGGTTACCCGGAAAGGGCGGCGCAAAGCACCGCATTGGATAACGGCGCCGCCAACTGTGTTGGAACCGCCCATTACATTGGCAACTCTTTAAGCCGGGTGACGCTGGCAGAAGATCATGGTACGCCGCAGCCGGATAAGGGCGACAACACATCTATAACGCAGTGCTTCAACCGCCTTTTGTCTCTCTCAAGCGGGGACGTTACATTGCACCCTGCTCAAGTGCAGCAAGTTGCCGCTGGTTTCCGCCAGCTTTGCAAGCCTGACTGATCCGGCTAAAAGCATCAAATTAATGACGATCTTTTCCGCCCCTATGAAAGCGGCGGTTATTACTATGATGTTTAAAATGATGCTTATAATGCCCTGGCGGAACGAAATAGTAGGCTCCCGCAGGATAGTAGTAGGCAACGGGAACAGCCCGGACAGCGGCCCCATCATGATGATCGTGGCGATCCCCGTAGGAACCGAGATTTAACGCAAACCCGCCATCGCGCTCGCTGCAAACCTTGATCCAGCCGGATACGGTTTTTTGCGAAAAACATGACCGGTCCTCGTGCGCCAGCGCCGGTTCGGCTGTAAAAGCGGCAAACAAAGCGCTTGCCAGCGCTAGATGTTTGATTCGTCGTTTCATCATATGTAACTCCTGTACCGTGGGTTGGTTGTGCCGGATACTACGCCCGGACGATCAGAAACCCTTCGCGTTTGGCCGCAAATTTTTTTATATAACGGGACATGACTTTATCCGAGATAGCAAAAACAATACTGGAAACGGCCGATCCGGTCGCAAAAGCGGAAACGACAATCGAGCTTACCGCGCGATGGCGTGAGGACAAGGCAATGGCGATTGGCAGCGTACCCCTGCCCGACCGCCCAGCCCGGCCGTCAAAGCCTGAATTACGTGACCCGCAAAATATGCCCAAGCGCAGCAGGGCAGGTTCGATTGAAGGCAAGGTTGCGCTGCTGCACGCGCTTGCTCATATAGAGCTTAACGCGATCGACCTTGCATGGGACGTGATCGCACGCTTTGCCCACCACGCATGGCAGAA
>CBDUPU010000293.1:0-2184 GCA_965369185.1 uncultured Rhodospirillales bacterium | reverse complement strand
GTAAATATCAATGGCAAACTGATCGGCCTCACGCTCAAAAGCCAGCCCGACGACAGCGCGCTGGTCATCATAGCTGTGGCGGCAATGCGCCAGCTCATGCGCGATAATAATCATCTGCCACGCCTTCACTGAGCCGGGAATATGGTCCGCCGTTGCCGTACTCAAACCGCTCACCGCCGCGACCAGCTGATCAGGAGAGGTTTCCACCATGTCCGGCAAGGCGATCGCACATACCGGCTTTTCACCCGGCTCGCGCGCCGGCATCGGATAGGCGTGGGCAATCGCGTCCGCAGCGTCACGCGCCAGCGCTTCATCCAGCCCTTCGCGTTCCAGCCGCTCCGCCGGAAAATCTCCCAACGTCGCGATAAAACTGTCCATCGCCGCTCTTGGGTCGTCCGCGTAAAAAGAACCGGAATAGCCTGCGGCAATAAATCCGGCATGGCCGGCGCTGTGGCGTTCAATATCCTCGTGCGAAACAACCATGACATCCATCGATGCCCATATGGGCAAATAAGGCGCCAGCGGCCCCAGCGCCTTTTTCGTCTCAGGCGAAACAAAAAGGCGCGGCGCACCGGCAGCACTTTGCGACGGCATTGGGTTAATACCGGACGCATGGGCAGAAATAAGGGTGATTATAAGCGTGGCGCACACCATAAACATAGCGCGCGTCAGCTCTCGAAATGTACGGAGCATATTTTCTAAGAATTTTTGGAACTAATTACAGTGTAAGGGATAAGACCCCCGAGGGTCAAACAATTTCCCGATTAAAATTGCGGCAAATCGCCATAATAGTTAGAAACCGCCATGCCGCTGCCATACATGCCCCGCCCCGCTCCCGGTGCGCTCCAGCAAAATTCATTGACTACCATGTCCGGTCTTTCTGCGCGCAGCGTTTCCAGCATGGGCTCGTGACGCCCCGCGGCCAGCAATGGATACCAGAGCATGATCACGGCCTCCGGCCAGCGCCGGGATAACTTACCGATAAATTCCGCAGCCGCCATATACTCTTCCTTGATCTCGAAACTGGGATCAATCAGGACAAGGCCGTGACGCGGCACCGGCGGCGTCAGCGAAAGAACGCCCTCATAACCGTCAATTTTACGAACGCTCACCCGCTTATCACCGGCAAAAAGATCGGCAAGCGCCTTATGCTCCCGCGGGTGCAGCTCCATCAAATCAAGCCGGTCAGCAGGACGTAGCATTTTCGCGGCGATCAGCGGCGACCCCGGGTATAGCGGCCCCGCCGCACCACCATTCAAATCCCGCACGACCTTCACCAGACCTTGCGGCAAAGCGGCAAGCGCCTGCGCGTTTTTCGCAATTTGCAACCATCCTTGCGCCGCTTCTCCGGTCTTGACGGATTCTGCTGACTCAAGATTATATAGCCCGCGCCCGGAATGCGTTTCCATGTAACGCAGCGCCCGGTAACGCCCGCGCAGATTCGACAGCACAGCGCTCAACACGGCATGTTTGTGAATATCTGCCGGGCCGCCGGCATGGTATATATGCTGATAGGAAAGCATAAACGCCTTATAGCGTTTTTTGTCCTCCCTTTGTGCAAAAAAATAGTAAGAAGCCTTAGTATGGCTGTATATCGTAATGCAGCATGTCGTAATAAAGCCCCCGCGTAACACGGCTGGCAACGACTTCGCCGACACTTTCCACGACACCTTCTACCGTCACATACATGCCTTCGGTGAAATAATCATGAAAGTCAGGCACGCTGCTGCGCGGCCTTGTTGCTCTTTTTACCAAAATCTCGCGCCCCTGATGATTTATAGTAATCTCATGGGGATCGACATTGACAATCCTGCCGGACAAAACCGCGATCCCCCCGACCTCGCCAATTTCAGACATTTCAGATGCGCTGGAATCGCCGCGCTGCAATTTGGCCTGCGCCGTCACAGCCATTACGGCAATGATAATCAGCACGACAAAAAATAATGGCTTCGTTACCGCCACAACCATAACAACTCCTCTACATTGATATATACAGCCTATCAACGTACCAACATCGCCAAGGTTCCCTGCATGCGCTCAAGAGAATAAGACCGCATAAGAACTGCTCGCTCTACTCACGTACGATACGGGATGCCTCGATCGTATTGCCATCGACAAGTCGTCCATAGACTGTAACGCGCATACCGTCGTTAATCAGCTTATCCAGATTGTTATAACTGCCAA
>CBDUPU010000292.1:0-2193 GCA_965369185.1 uncultured Rhodospirillales bacterium | reverse complement strand
GTCGTTTTTGCGTTTTATCTGCTTGGATGTAATTTGCGTCACTCGCATATATGGCTGGCCTACCCAACGTGGCTCAGCCATATTTTGATCAGCCCGGCGCAGCACCAGATCCACCACAGCACTGCGCCAAAACATTTCACCAAAAATCTTGGTCTGATCTTCGCTTTCTGGGACAAGCTGTTTGGCACGCTCTACGTACCGAAAAATTACGAAAAAATCAGCTATGGCATCAACCGGAAAGAACCGAACCCGTTTAACGGCGTGTGGGACTTTTACATACGGCCGGCGCGTAATGCGTGGAAACTCCTTTTCCCGGCACGAAGCGCGGGACGCTTTTTAATGATTGGCGGCATTATTCTGGTCTGCGCGATCAATTACACGGCCTTTTACAAGCTAGACCGTAACTTGCTGGCAGAGCAGCGCCCCCTGCCCTCTGTCCATATCGAGGCGCTGACATGGACGGAGATTGACCGCGCCTTGCACCAGCACGGCTATGACACAGTCCTGATCGCAACCGGCGGCACCGAACAAAATGGTCCACATATGATTACCGGCAAGCACAATATTATTGTCCGCCATACAGCCGAAGCCATCGCCAAAAAAGTCGGAGGTATATTGGTGGCGCCGGTCATCGCCTTTGTTCCCGAAGATGTCCATGCCGCCTATACCGGAACGCTGAGCGTGCCGGATAATGTTTATGAGGCATTACTGGAAGCAACGGCAGAAAATTATATAAAGCAGGGTTTTAAAAATATTCTGTTTATTGGCGATAGCGCCGGTAATCAGGACGGTCAGGCACGGGTCGCGGCTATATTAAACGCGCGGCACAAAGACATGGGCGCTATCGCCGCGCATATTGACACACATTATGATGCCAATCGTCAGGTTAAGTTGCTGCTGGATAAAGGCTTTAGCCGGGAACAAATCGGCAGCCACGCCGGGATGCTCGGCACTTCAGAGCTGCTGCGGATTGCGCCGGACGGTATTCGCCGGACGCCGTGGCATGTTAAAGACCGCGATAGCGGTCATAGCGGCAATCCGGCACTGGCGCATAAAAATCTGGGAGAAGAGCTGCTGGCAATAAAAATCAACGCGGCGGCCGAACAGATTAAAGCCATTCTTGGCGACGGTCTCAAAACCACGCCATAAGTTAAAGCAAGATACGCAGCTTAATGATCTTTTCCGTGTTCGGTTTTGTGGGAATCGCCGTGCGCGCTACCATGCGCTCCCGCCGGCATTTCAGCATCATGCGCGACAAAATTAAAGTGCGCGACCGCGGTAATTGCAAAGACAAAGATTAAGAACAAAGCGACAGAAACTACATTTTTGTCCATGACATATCCTTCTTGAATAAAGCTGTTTCTAAGATGCCATAAAAAAATATCAGCTAGATAGATAAAATTTTATATAAATTTTATCTAAGTAAAAAATCTTTTAGATAAAATTGTATCTATAATTAAACACCTTTTTACCCGCCCCTAGTACAGTCAATTTAACAAAAGGGGCAACCAAGAATGAAAAAAGACTTCAACAATACTTCCAACGAACAAGAGCAAAATGCCTCTTCAAAACACGATTCCCTGCTGGGAACACTCTTGTTCGAGAGCTTCTGCGGAAGCGCACTGGAAGAAGTTTTTGCCGATGCGATGGACATGCCGGAATGGGCCCGCGAGTTGGACGCAGATCTTACCCTGGATCTTTACGAAGAATACAGGGAAGACCGGACAAACGGAGGTTTTAAACTGGGTGTAAAAAATGGAGCCTTAAACGGCATGTTCAATCGCCAAGGCAGGAACTTCAACAGCTTTGAAACGTTTACTAACTTCAATCACAAAGACTCCAACCTTGCGGCCAACAACGCAGGGACGGAAGCGGCAGCAAGGGGACGGGGGTCGTTTGTAACGGCACCTGCCCCTGCGCTCCACTAGAGCCAAAGCTTATTCATTTTTAGAATTCAGACATTTAAGCAGATGTGATAGACTCGAAAGAAATATTCTTTTTTTTGATCGGTTTAGCATGTCAGAATTCAACACTTCCCTGCTGCGCGAGAAATTCGTCATCCATGATGTGATGCCGGCGAGCGTTGACGATAGCGAGCCGATCGTCGCGCTTAGTAACCGCATGAAATTTACCCTGAGCGGCAAAGGCAGCGATACGGCCAGCACCTATGTTGTGCGCGCGCAGAACATGCAT
>CBDUPU010000291.1:0-2215 GCA_965369185.1 uncultured Rhodospirillales bacterium | reverse complement strand
CAGCTTCAGGAAATATTCGACCGGAATAAGCCGCTCCGGATCGCGATAAAGCCCGATATGCCCGACCTTGGCCAGCGGCATCAACTCCAGCATCCCGTTCAGCAAACCATTACCGCCGCGCAGGATCGACACAAGGCAATGTTTGCGCCCTTCCAGCACCTGCGCCGTCGTCTTTTCCATCGGCGTGTCGATTTCCACTTCGTGTGTTTGCATATCGCGCAGCACTTCATAGCCGAGCAGGATGGTAATTTCCTTCATCAGCTCGCGGAAGACATGCCCCGGCGTTTCGCGGTTGCGCAAATGCGCCAGCTTGTGCCGGATCAGCGGGTGATCGAGCACATGGAGATTAGGATCACTCATCGAGATTACGCCCCTTCACTTTTTCCAGTTCGTCTTTATCCGCAATCTGTTCCGGGTCAGGCACGAAATAACCGGCGGCTTTCTTCGCTTCCATCTCGACCTGCGCGTCTTCGGGGATAAGCTCCGGCGGGATCGGAATACGCTCGCCGATTTCAATGCCGTGGCTGGCAAGCGCGTTATATTTCATGTCGCTCATGCTGGCGAACCGGTCGAGTTTGGTAATGCCGAGCCAATGAAACACGTCCGGCATCAATTCCTGAAAGCGTATATCCTGCACGCCTGCGACACATTCGGTACGTTCGAAATATTTTGCCGCGCTGTCGCCGCCTTCCTGCCGTTTGCGCGCATTATAAACCAGGAACTTGGTAACTTCACCAAGCGCGCGGCCTTCCTTGCGGTTATAAACGATCAGGCCGTTACCGCCGCGCTGCGCGGTTTCAATCGCAATTTCCAGCCCGTGGCACAGATACGGGCGGCACGTACAAATGTCCGAACCGAACACGTCAGAGCCGTTACATTCATCATGCACGCGGCAGCCAAGCGGCACGTTCGGATCGTGCAGCGTTTTCACATCACCGAGGATATAAATCGTATGGCCGCCAATCGGGGGCAGGAATACTTTCAGATCAGGCCGCGTTACCAGTTCCGGGAACATGCCGCCGGAATTTTCAAACAAGCTGCGACGCAGATCATTTTCATCAACATCCAGCCTCCGCGCGAGGCCGGGCAGATACCAGACCGGATCGATCGCCGCCTTGGTGACGCGCACATCGCCGTTTTCCTTCAGAATTTTACCATCGGGCTTCAAACGTCCCGCTTCCACGGCGTCGTGAATTTCGGGCATATTAATATGCGCCTTGGTCACGGCGATCGTCGGACGAACATCCAGCCCCTTTTGCCGGAACTCGTCAAACTCGTCACCGATCAAATGCCCCCACGGGTCAAGGCTGACAATCTTGTCATCATCATGCCATTGCGGGTGCGGGCCAATCGGTTCCGCCGGTGACGTATTGTGCAAATCCGGCACATGCAACGGATCAAGCGCCCCTGTCGCCACCGCCACCGCGCGGTAAACCGAATACGCCCCGGCATAGGCGCCAATAACATTCGAGCTGGCGTGATCGGCCATGCTGGCAATGAGCGGCCCGCGGCTTTTAAGTGTTTTCTCACTCCACGACACCTTCGGGATTCTGCCGTCTTTCGGCGGGTGCGAAGTCAGAACGATATGGGACGAATTACCGGGACGATTTTTCTTCATGCTTTTTCCTGCCTATTGTTAAGGCCAAGATTTTTATCAGGTTATTAAATATAAGCGGGAAAACACGGCACTACAAGGACATTGCAGCCGCGCCGCTTTAGACTATTTTATCATGCTTTTAGGGGCATTGAAAAAACCGGGAAAGCTGTGCATAGCATTCCCGGCAGCGTTCATGAATATAAGGGGCGTTAATAGCCATTGCGCTCGGCACGCTTTTCCTCTTTATAGGCGATAATTTCCTCTCGTGATAATTCACGGTCTTTGTCTTTATCAACGGTGAAAAACATGTTGGCATTAAAGGCTTCATGCTCATCCATGCTGATAACACCGTCACTATTCTTGTCCATTTTCTGCAGAATGTGGTCGGCAAAACTGCTGGCGCTACGGTCGCCCTTCATCTTGCCGTGATCGCCCTTTTCCATGGCATAAGCCGGCAGCGCCATAAGGCCGCACATCAGAACTGCTAAAGCTGCTTTTTTCATCCTCTATCCCCTTTCGGTTCGGTAAAATTTGCTTTCTTCCCTTGCGAAAACGGCTGGCGTTGCATTTTGTTCCTTTGCCGGGTCGTTTATGGTTAAATATTTAGCGCAGATAAAA
>CBDUPU010000290.1:0-2223 GCA_965369185.1 uncultured Rhodospirillales bacterium | reverse complement strand
CAAGAAACGTTACCGCGCCGATCACCTGATCGTGCTGGTCCCCAATAGCGGCGAAGGCCCATGGCTGGCGCTCAATGAAGACGCTGACGCCAGCGAAATCGAAAAACGCATTAAAAAGGTCGGCAAAGGCGGCGCTGCTGATTACAAAATCGAGCCGCTGGTTGGTCTGGACACCTCTGACTACGCCAAGATCATCGCGCCGGACACCAAAGAGCCGGGCACCCTGACCGAGCCGAAAGAATTCAACCTGATGTTCCAGACCTATGTCGGCGCGACCCAGAGCGAGGAAAACATCGCCTATCTGCGCCCGGAAACGGCACAGGGTATTTTCGTCAATTACAAGAACGTGCTGGATAGCAGCCGCGTCAAGGTCCCGTTCGGCATTGCCCAAATCGGCAAGGCCTATCGCAACGAGGTCAACCCGCGTAACTTCATCTTCCGCACCCGTGAATTCGAGCAGATGGAAATGGAATGGTTCTGCCACCCGTCCGAAGCCAAAAAATGGCGTAAATTCTGGATGGAAGAGCGCATGAAATGGTGGCGCTCGGTCGGTCTGAAAGAAGACTCGATGATCCTGCGCGAACATGAAAAAGACGAGCTGTCCCACTATGCCAAGGCCGGTGAAGGCACTGTCGATATCGAGTTCAAATACCCGTTCACCGCGCCGGGTTACGGCGAGCTTGAAGGCATCGCCCACCGCTGCGACTTCGACCTGACGCAGCATCAGGAACATAGCGGCACGAAAATGGAATATATGGACCCGCAAGACCAGTCCAACCGTTATATCCCGCACGTCATTGAACCGGCAGCCGGCCTGACCCGCGGCGTGCTGGCGCTGCTCTGCGATGCCTATACGCCCGACCCGAACCGCCCGTCCGGCGTGTACCTGAACTTCCACCCGAGCGTGGCACCGAAAAAAGCGGCCATCCTGCCGCTGACAGCCAAGGAAGACCACGTACCGCTGGCAACCAAGATTTATATGGATCTGCGCGAGCATTACGCGGTCGATCTCGACGTCAAACAGAATATCGGCAAACGCTATGCCCGTCAGGACGAGATCGGAACGCCGTTCTGCTTCACCGTCGATGACCAGTCGAACGAAGACGGCACCGTCACCGTGCGCCACCGCAACACGATGAAACAGGACCGTATTTCAATCGACAATATCCGCGAATATATGGCCAAAGAAATGGCGCTGATGTCTTGATCAGGCATTGGCATATAAAAAAACAACCCCGGAAAGACAAACCGCTTTCCGGGGTTATTTTTAACGAAAGAAACTTAACGATCTAAAGACCGTAGCGCGACCAGATCGCCCGGCTTTCAAGCGTCTCCAGCAAATCATCCGTAAGACTGCCCTCGCGGGTTAGCGCACCGGGCAACCCGGGTAACGGCAGTGAGAACTTGCGCTCCGGCGTTACATCAGAAAAGCCGATATCTTCGCCGAACACTTCCCGCATTTTCGCGCGCGTGTCACTAATACCGTTAATCAGCCCTTTTTCCAGCGCTTTTCCCGCCGCCCAGAACGAACCGTCAAACAGCTCTTTGTCCGCCGCGTTCAGCGCATCGCCGCGCCGTTCATGCACCCAGTCTTTGAAGGCTTCGTGAATATCTTCCTGAACCTCTTTCAGACGTTTGACGTCCTCTTCTTTTTCCGGCTTAAAGGGGTCGAGGAAGGACTTGTTTTCTCCGCTGGTATGAACGCGGCGGTGAATGTCAAAACGCTTGATAAAATCTTCAAAGCCGAACCCTGCGGAAATCACGCCGATCGAGCCGACGATGGAGGTTTCCTGCGCATAAATTTCGTCCGCCGCGCAAGCCAGCCAGTAACCGCCAGACGCTGCAACGTCTTCGACAAAGGCATAGACGGGCACGTCTTTTTCGTCTGCCAACTGGCGAATATGATTTGCAATCAGCGACGTTTGCGCCGGAGAACCGCCGGGCGAATTAATTACAAGCGCCACCGCTTTCAGGTTCGATTTACTAAACGCTTTTTCAATCGGCTTGGCAAAGCGGCTATGGCTGACGCCCTGCTTTTTCATCGGCATATCGGCGATAACGCCGGAAAAACGGATGGTTGCGACCTTCGGGCGCGGTTCGAGGATGTCCCCGACAACCGGCAGGCTCTTTAAAAAACGCATTGTCTTGTCCAGATATTCTTTCATCTTCGCCACTATAATATAGCCTCCCCGTCACGCAAAATTTTATCCGCCGCCGCGCTAT
>CBDUPU010000289.1:0-2223 GCA_965369185.1 uncultured Rhodospirillales bacterium | reverse complement strand
GAATGACCGGCTTGCCCGGGCCGCTGCCAGCGCGGGTGACGGGAATTTGTCGCAAAAATAAAGACGCCGCTTCTTCCTGCGGCGTCTTCTGGTCCTGTTCAACTAGCCTTCATCTTACTAGAGCAGCTCGTAGGTTGGCTGCATCTGGGCGTAAATCGCTTTGTTGCCCAAGATTGCAAGAGCCCAAAGGCCGAAGCTGTCATCACGCTCTTGCTTGCGGCTTTTTTCAAAGGCGCGTGACAGGCACGCTGGGTGGTGAAAAAGGCCGTTGCTTTTGGCTTTGTCTAAAGTCTTTTTCATCTTCTCATCTCCTTTCCCATGAAAAACATAAGAAAAAAGATTTGATGTTGACTTCATAATATCGTGGCAATTGTGTCCTGTCAAGTATTTTTGATATAAATATCAACTACAGATCAATGTATATTTTTAAGTAGTTTGCAAATTGTCTGTTATATTAGCAAAGTATTTATTTTTATAGTGGTGAGGTTTTTTTAGTTTTTACTTTATTTTTCTTTATAAGTTTCGGAATTGAATGGTTTTGATCAGTGCTTTTGCTGATTTTGATTATCTGTAGGAAGGTTGCGGCTTGCCATTAACATCAGCTCTGCCGGATTGAATATCAGATTGTTTCGTCCGGCCGTTGGCAATCTTTCGCGCCAGCTTGTGTCTTGGGCTTCGCCTGTATTTGTGGACAGCCATGAAAAAGGCTGATTGATAAGGTCGCTAACGGTCTGGCTCAAAAGATCGCCTCCGGTTGCAGGGGCTTGCAGCGCCTTGTAGGTGTTCATGAAGTATGGGTTCGTTGTGCGCGGTGCGCTACGCGGCACAGCCGGTGCTGTTGCCGCCGGGTCGTTCTGCCCGATTTCGGGCGCGCCGCTGCTGAATTTCTTGGCAAAGAAATCGTAGACCCCGGCCAGAGTGCGCGCTTCGCCGGTCTTGCGATCATAAAATACATTATGATTGGCGCGCGCCGCCTTTGGAAACAAGTCTGCTGCCGTCTGCAGCGGGTTTTCCTTCATCGCATTCAAAAAGCCCGCGCCGCCGCTAGCCCCCATAAAGTGTGCAAAATAAAGCTCGGTGCTGCCGATCTCGCCGCCGACATGACGCTCAAGGTAATTGCGGTTTTCCGCGGCAAATTCTGCGGCCAGCAGGGCGGCTTTTTCCGGGTCTTTGCGAAGGGCGAGAATTTCCTGCCTAACGGCCGGATCGCTGACTTTGCCGTGGTCGTTGATTTTTTCTGCCAGTGCCCCCATGCCGTATTTGGCGCCGTGTTTTTTAACCATGTTCATCCAGGTGCTTTCGATGAACTGGTATAGGCCCGCGGCACTGCTGGTTTTGGCTTCGGCTTTGGCGTTAAAACTGCTTTCGGCGGCAGCCTGTTCCATCAGATAGGAAAAATTGACCCCGGTGCGTGTGCTGGCGTTTTTGATCGCCTGCACGACCTGCGGTGCAGCCTGTCGTGCGAGGGAAGCTATGGCATTGTTATTTATAATATTTTCCGTCATGTGCCTGGTTTAACCTTGTGGCGGGTTTGAAATTCTTCTGCTTGTTACCTCGCAAGCCTCATGCCAGTTTTCAAAAGGGCGGTTTCTTATATATAGTAATGGCTGCAAAAGATTCCCGAAGGAGAGCAAAGATAGATGAGTGATTATACCCCGCCGGTTCAAGATATGATGTTCGTCCTTCGTCATGTTGTTGGTTTTGATCGCTTGCCGCATGTTGCCGGCGGTGAAATTGATGACGAGATCACCGAAACCGTATTGACCGAGGCGGGCAAGCTGGCGGCTGATGTGCTGGCGCCGCTTAACCATTCCGGAGATCGTGAAGGCAGCATACTCGAAAATGGCAAGGTCACGACCCCCAAAGGGTTCAAAGAGGCCTATGCGAAATTCTGCGAAAATGGCTGGAATGCCGTCCCGTTCGATCCTGAATTCGGCGGGCAGGGGCTGCCATGGACGCTGACATTCGCCTTGCAGGAATTATGGCAGGGGGCGAATTTGTCCTTTGGTTTGTGCCCGCTACTGACGCAGGCCGGGATCGAGGCGCTGCACGCCTACGGTACCGAAGAGCAAAAAGAAACGTATCTTGCCAAGCTGATTTCGGGTGAATGGACCGGCAGTATGCAGCTGACCGAGCCGCAGGCCGGTACAGATCTCGGCGCGCTGCGCTGCAAGGCGGAAAAGCAGGCTGATGGCAGCTACAAGCTGACCGGCCAGAAAATCT
>CBDUPU010000288.1:0-2253 GCA_965369185.1 uncultured Rhodospirillales bacterium | reverse complement strand
ACAGAAGCTGATCAGGTTTTTGAAGGTAATATGTTTGACGATGCACATTCTGACGATGACGGATTTGATCAAGATTTCGGTCAGGATGATGACGGGGCGCTAGATGGCGCGGCCGCAGAAAATGACGTTGCTCCGATCCGTGCTCTTGCGATGGAGGCCTCTGCGCCGGGCTCTATTGATTTATCTGCAATGGAAATCTCGGAAGATGAGCTGGACGAAGACACATTCGAAACCGCATTAACAAAAGACAACGGGAAGACCGATACCGAAGTTTTTGATTTTGCGATGCTGGAAAGCCTGCGCAGCACGGTCGGTAATGACCGGCTTGATGATTTGATCCGCGACATGCTGGATAAGGCCGACGAACTGGTCGGGGCCATTGCGGAAGCCTCGGTGCGCGCCGATCTGGGCGTTCTTGCTGCCCGCGCCCACGAACTAAAAGGCATGGCCGGCAACTTCGGTCTGGTTGAAATTCGCAACCTTGCCGCAGAGGCCGAACTAGCTGCCAAAGATCAAGAAAATGGCGGCCCTCAGGCCGCCTTGATCGACCTGCACGCCGCTCAGGACAGGGCAAAAGCGGCGTTGCAGGAATGGATGTCTGCCGGTTAAATCGTCCGGCTGTGCGGCTTGTTAGCCAACCAGTTCGATTTCACCAAAGAAAAAGGCGATTTCGCGTGCAGCGTTCTCTTCGCTGTCGGAACCGTGAACCGAATTAGCACCGATATTTTCAGCGTATTCAGCGCGGATCGTGCCCGGCTCTGCGTTCGCAGGGTTGGTGTTGCCCATAACGTCGCGGTATTTTGCAACGGCATCTTCGCCTTCCAGTGCTTGCACAACAACCGGGCCAGAGGTCATGAATTCAACCAGTTCGCCGTAAAACGGGCGCTCTTTGTGGACTTCGTAGAACTTGCCGGCTTGGGCGTCGGTCAGCTGCATACGCTTCTGGGCGATAATGCGCAGGCCGCTTTCCTCGATTTTTTGATTGATCGCGCCGGTCAGATTTCTCCGCGTCGCGTCGGGCTTGATAATGGACAGGGTGCGTTGTTTCGCCATGTCTTTTACTCCGTTAAAACAGTTTTTCAGGGACTTGGGTTATATCTGGACGGGATGCGTTGCGCAAGGGAAAAACTTCCGGAGTGCAATCCGGAAGTTTTAAAATGTTACAACTACTTAGCTTGAAGGCTTTTTAATAAAATCAGCTCAGCGCCTGTTCAATGGCGCTGACAGCGTCGTTGGCCGCGTTCGCGTCCGGGCCGCCGGCTTGCGCCATGTCGGGGCGACCGCCGCCGCCTTTGCCGCCAAGCTTCTCTGCGCCGATTTTAACAAGATCAACCGCGCTCATTTTGCCGGTCAAATCCTCTGTCACCGCGACAACCAGAGACGCC
Organism: uncultured Rhodospirillales bacterium; assembly: GCA_965369185.1. Taxonomy (GTDB): domain Bacteria; phylum Pseudomonadota; class Alphaproteobacteria; order Micavibrionales; family Micavibrionaceae; genus UM-FILTER-47-13. The sequence goes on along the minus strand of CBDUPU010000288.1, from coordinate 868 downwards.
TTACCCTCATTGACGGCGATCAGCGTAATGACGCCGGAACCGATTTGCGATTTAAGCTCATCCGCCATCGGCTTCAGATCCTTGGGCGGAAAGCCGTCAAGCACTCTGGCGGCAAACTTCACGCCGTTAATGTCCTTGGTGTCCGGCCCTGATGCGGCGCCGTTTCCGCCGCCTGTGGCGAGCTGGCGGCGCAATTCGGCAACTTGCTGCTCGAGTTTTTTCTTCTCTGCCGTAAGGCTTCGTACCCGCTCCAGCACTTCTGCCGGCGAGGCCTTGACCGTATCGGCAACCTCATGCAGCGTCCGGCCCTGCTGTTCAAGGTGGCGCAGCGCGCCCTCTCCGGTAAACGCTTCAATCCGTCGCACACCGGCAGCCAGAGCGCCTTCACTGACGATTTTAAGCAGGCCGATATCGCCGGTGCGTTTGGTGTGCGTCCCGCCGCAAAGTTCGACCGAAAACGGTTTGTTGGCGCCGGGGGCTTGTCTGCCCATCGAAATAACGCGCACTTCGTCTTCGTATTTTTCACCGAAAAGCGCCATTGCGCCTTGCTCCATGGCCTCGTCGCGGCTCATGATCCGGGTCGTCACCGGGGTGTTTGCGCGAATTTCATCGTTAACGATCTGCTCGACACGTTCGATTTGCTCGGTTGTGATCGCTTGCGGGTGGCTGATGTCAAAGCGTGTGCGTTCATTGTCCTGCAGCGAGCCTTTTTGCGAGACATGCTCGCCAAGAACCTGGCGCAGCGCTTCATGCAGCAAGTGAGTTGCCGTGTGGTTGGCGCGGATCGCGTTGCGGCGGCGGCTATCGACGCGCAGCTCGACCCCTTGGCCGGTTTTAAAGCCGCCTTTTTTCACGGTGCCGATATGCA
>CBDUPU010000287.1:0-2259 GCA_965369185.1 uncultured Rhodospirillales bacterium | reverse complement strand
AGGGGCAAGAGCGCCCCCGACTGGTATCTACATTATACATCACCTGCCGGGCTGTTAAAGGCAATTTTTTTTAATCCCTCTGCCAACATGCTGCGTACAAAGCCTGTAAACCGTTTAAAACCACGCCATCGCGGGGAATTGGAAATGACAGGCGCTTTTATGCTTTACGGCGAAGACCCAAATTTGTTTAACTTCCCTATGGCTTCAAAAAACAAGCAACCTTCCCCGAAAAAAAAGCCCGGCGCTGTCGCCGCAAATACGGACATTGCGGGTGATATTACGTTTGAAGATTTGCTTGTCGCTGTTGGCGAAACGCAAAATCGCGATGCATTTATTCGTCTGTTCGAGCATTTTGCCCCCCGCGTAAAATCCTTCCTGATGCGCGGTGGCCTGACTCAGGAAATGGCCGACGAACTGGCGCAGGAAACCATGCTGACCGTCTGGCAAAAAGCAGGAAGCTTCGATCCTGCGCGCGCCGCCGCCAGCACCTGGATTTACACCATCGCCCGCAATAAACGTATCGACTATTTCCGCCGCAACGCGCGGGTGGAAGCAGACAGCGAAGACCCGCTCATGACGCCGGACCTATCGCCATTGCCCGATGCTGAAATCTCGCAGCGCGAACAAGGCATCCTGCTGGAAAAAGCGATACACGCGCTGCCGGCGGATCAGGCCGAAATGGTGAAAAAGGCCTTTTTGGAAGAAAAAACCCACGCGGACATTGCCGCCGAAACCGGCATCCCGCTCGGCACCGTCAAATCGCGCATCAGGCTCGCGCTTGAGCGGCTGCGTTATCATCTGGGCGCGGAGACTGCCGCCGGAGAAAAAATATGAAGATTATCAAAGAACAGACAGAAATCCTCCTGATGGAGTACGCCGCCGGAACGCTTGATGAAGCCTGCTCGCTTCTGGTTGCCTCCTACATCACGCTTTGCCCCGAAGCCCGCCGTTATGTCGGCGACTGCGAGGCCATGGGCGGCGCGCTGATAGAAGGCGACTGCCCGCCTGTCGCCATGGAAAGGGGCAGCCTTCAGGCTGTTCTGGGACGCCTTGACGAGCCGCCGCAATGCCCTCCGAAACCGTGCGCCACCATCTCTTTTTGCCAAAAAACCTCCCTGCCCGCGCCGCTGGCCGGCCATCTGAACGCCCGCCACAGCGCGGCAAGATGGCACATACTGTCCCCCGGCGTACGTTACTGTTCCATCCCGGTGCAGGACAGCACACACGAAGCTGTTCTGATGCGCCTCGCCCCCGGCGCGCGCACCCCGCGCCACCGCCATGGCGGCGTTGAAATGACCCTTGTGCTGCAAGGCGGATATCATGATGAGTACGGCGCGTACGATGCCGGTGATCTGGTCATTGCCGACGAAACAACCGAACACCAGCCCGTCGCAACCGAAGAAGGCTGTATGTGCGTTTCCGTCACCAGCGCCCCGGTGCGCTTTTCCAGCCGCACGCTGAACCTGCTGCAGCTGTTATTCCGCTAACATATCTTCAGAAAATTCAGTTCTGCTGCGTTCTTACAACGCGGCGCGGCCCCTGTACGTGCGTGGCAAGCGGCTCGGTCGGCCCGCCCGCTTTTGTCGGCCGCTCGGCAAAACGCCCGGCAGAAATCAACCGGTCATACATACAAATCGCCCCGGCTACCCCGACATTAACGCAGAATTTCATCGGGATTTTGACGGTAAAATCGCACTTTTCAATCAGTTCCGGTGACAGACTGCCCATTTCAGGGCCAAGCACATACGCCGCGCGCACCGGATGGCGAAAGCTCGGCAGTTCCACAGAATCTTCGATAAACTCGATACCGACCAGCTGGCAACCCTTCGGCAAGTCCAGCACGCCCGCATTTTCATACTGGTAATACGGCATGTGATCGAACGCGCCGGACGTATCCGAAACCCGCATCGCCTTGATATCAACTGACGGCGCAATTGCGAAAAAGAAGCTTGCCCCGAAAGAATGGGCAGAACGCACAAGGTTGCCGACATTCTGCTCCTTGCTGATCCCTTCCACACCAATGCCAAAATAGCCGCGCATTACACCTGTCCTTTTAGTTTTATCTACCTTACGTCTTCTCTACGTCTTCAGGGCTTTTTCAAACCGGTTCAGCGCCTCGTCCAGCCGTTCCCGCGAAACGGCAAAGCAAAGCCGCATATAACCCTGCCCCACATTACCAAACGCGCAGCCCGGCGCAAGCGAAAGGGAAACCTCGTCAATCAGCCGCCGCGCGAACGCAGGGCAGTTTGGCTCACCCTC
>CBDUPU010000286.1:0-2272 GCA_965369185.1 uncultured Rhodospirillales bacterium | reverse complement strand
CCGACGCCGAACACGGCGAGTATTTGCAGGGTACAGAGGCGAACTTTCTCTTTTTAAATCGCTACGGCCTAGTGTTACGCGCAGGTTACAGGCTGCCTGTTCCCGAACATGACCTTGTGCTTCAGCCTCTTTCGCAAACCAGGCCGTTCGGTAATGACATGTATGCGATCGAACTAATGCCCGGAATTATTGGCGGCGTCAGCGGGTATGAGACCGACTTGCTTTACGCAGCGCTTGCCGACGATGTGATCGATTTTCACGATGATTTAAGGCAAAATTGCGGTCATATCCCGGCGGTGCTTCCCGGTTTTCCGCAAGGCGTTCCGGTTGTGCTCGATCGCGGCGCAGTGTCGCCGGTAAATTATTTCTTCAGTGATGCCCGTAGTCCAAAAGTTAGTGCGCAAACCTTAAGCGAAGCCTTTAACCGCCGCGCCCTTGCCGGTTTTCAGGCGGAGTTTTATCGTCCCTTGCGCGAAAGCCTGCACGAAGCGTGGCCAACCGGCGCGCCGCCGGATCGTAACAAGCTGCGGGAGTTTTTAGGCCTTTGCGCAGCCGAGATTATTAAAATGGAAAAAGGCGAGCCGGCGCTTCTCAGTAATCGCTGGATGAGCGACGAAGCCACGTGCGACAAGGCGCGAAAAGTCATGCAGGTCGCTGCGCGTTACGACCGTAAACTCTAGTTTTTATAAATACCCTAATAGAAGAAAGTTCGCACCTTGTGGTGGTTGCGTTTTAGGTAATCCGGTTCATGGCTGCGGTGCCAGAGAATGTGGTCGATATTCATCGCGCTGAGTTCGGGCCGCAGCTTGCGCAGCAGCTCAACCGCATGGCCGGTGCTGGCGCGAATTTCAATTTCTTCATGTGAGCCGGGCGTGAGTTCCTCGCCGCGTTTGATAATGTCCTCAAGCCGCTCGCTATATTCAAGAATACCGTCTTCGTGCAGCACATGGGCGACCGCATTATCCGGGAAGGTCGTCAGCGCATGCACATCATTAAATAACGTCTCGCCCAGATGGGAAAAAGCGAGATGCAGGTCGGCAGCGGTAATCTGCGCGCGCTTGAGTAGCGGTACGCGGATGCCTTTATAATCATGAATGTCGTTAAAACTTTTCAGCTTTGACAGTTCTTCGACCAGCTGCTCCACCTTGCCGCCGGATTGCTCGATAACGCCAAGATAGCGCCCGTTATGGCGGTCGCGGATAAACTCGCCAAGTTCGCGCAAGGAGCGGGCGAACATAGCCGCCAGCCCGGATGCGACCGGGCCGCTGGTTAATTTGAACATTTGTTCGCATTGCTGCTGGCTGAGATTGGCCAGCTTGTCGGCGCTGATACCGCCATCCTGCTCGAAAATTTCCTTTATTCGCGTAGCGGTCGAAAAATAAAGGCTGTGATCGCGCAGCACAAATCCTTCCGCGGCGAGGTCTTTCTTAAAGGTGCCGCCGAAATTAACGCTGTCGAGTATCAAAACGAATGCGGCCGTTTGTTCGCGCGTTCCGATAAAATGGTGCTCGCGGTCGAAAAGGTCTTTGTCGGGAATCGGCTTTAGTGACCGCGCATAGGCGTTAAGCCGGTCTTGCCGGATCGTTACGTCGCTTGCCTGAATTGCGACATCGCGAAAAGATTTGCGGATGGTTGCAAATAGGCCCGGGCTGGCGGTACAATTGAATTCCATGATATGAAAATATTATGCAAAAAGGCCTGTTTTTGCAAGAGATTCGTGCCTTTATTGGCATACCGGACCGCTATTATCCACAGAATCAGCGCAGTGCCGCCTTAAAATCCTTGGTATAACGCGGTCGCTATGATACCGAGATTAATCGCTTGATTTGCACGGGCGGCATGATTATGGTGCCATCCGTTCAATTTATGAATAACAATTTACTAAAGACCAACTTACAAAGGTAACGAAAATGAGTGACATTGCCGAACGCGTAAAGAAGATTGTCGTAGAGCACCTTGGTGTTGACGAAGGGAAAGTCTCTGAAGACGCTAGCTTTATTGATGATCTGGGCGCTGACTCGCTGGATACGGTTGAGCTGGTTATGGCTTTCGAAGAAGAATTCAGCGTTGAAATTCCTGACGATGCCGCTGAAAAAATTCAGACTGTCGGTGACGCTGTCAGCTTCATCAAAGAAAACGCCGCTGAATAAGCGGAGTGGTCTTGAGAAGCGCAGTAGCGCGGCTTATTTAAATCCCAGCAATTGTTAATAGAGAAGACGCCATTATGAGACGTGTTGTCGTAACAGGAATGGGTATGGTTTCACCCCTCGGC
>CBDUPU010000285.1:0-2288 GCA_965369185.1 uncultured Rhodospirillales bacterium | reverse complement strand
AATTACCAGTAAGCAGGTAAAACCCGGCGAAAGCGCCGAGATGACAGTCAACATCCCCCATGGCGGCGCGAATATACTGCAGCTTGAAACCGCTGCCGTTCCGGGCGAAGTGACCACCGCTAACAACCGCGCCGTCACCTCGGTACAAGGCGTGCGTGAGAAAATGAAAGTTCTGCTTATTTCCGGGGAGCCGCATGCCGGAGAACGCGCATGGCGCAACCTTTTGACCTCTGACCCGGCCGTCGATCTGGTGCATTTTACAGTCATGCGCCCGCCCGGAAAAGAGGATGATGCCCCGCTAAATGAGCTGTCCCTGATTTCGTTGCCGATGCGCGATCTGTTTACGAACAAGCTTGAAGATTTCGATATGGTGATCCTTGACCGCTATCAATATCGAGGCATCCTTCCGCCGGCATACCTTGCGAACATCACAGAGTATGTCAACAAAGGCGGTGCATTACTGGTCGCCGCCGGGCCTGATTATGCCGGCAGCCAAAGCATATATAACACGCCCCTATCTGGCGTTCTGCCTGCCAGACCATCCGGACAAGTCCATCAAGGGGCATTTATGCCCAAGGTAAGCGGCACCGGCGAACGGCACCCCGTAACCCGCAACCTGCAAAACGTTCCTAAAGACGCGGCGAATGCAGAAGGAACACAATGGGGGCGCTGGTTCCGTATCGTTGATGTACAGGACGCAAAAGGCGACGTTTTGATGCAAGGTGCAGACGAAAAGCCGCTGCTTATACTCAACCGAGAAGCAGAAGGACGTGTCGCAATGCTACTCTCTGACACGTCATGGCTCTGGTCACGCGGCTATCAAGGTGGCGGCCCTTATGCGGAGCTGTTGCAACGCACGACCCATTGGCTACTGAAAGAACCGGCACTGGAAGAAGAAGCTCTGCGTGCGAACATCGATAAGGGCGAACTTATTATAGAGCGCCAGACCATGAACCGCTCTACAGGTCAGGTCAGCGTGGAAACGCCGTCAGGAAAGATCATTCAGGCCACCCTCACCCAAGAAAGCCCGGGCTTATGGCGCGCAACATTGCCAGCCAACGAACTTGGCCTGTACCGTGTGCAGCAAGGCGACAAACATATCCTGACAAGCGCTGGTACAAGCAGTCCGCGGGAGCTTTCAAACACAATTTCAACCACCGATAAGCTTGCGCCAATTGCCGCAGCAACAGGTGGCAAAACGCACCGGATAGCCTCTGAGGCTGACCCTGCCAATATTAACGTCCCGAATCTGGAGCTTCGCACTAACGGCGAGCCGATGAGGGGCGAAAACTGGATTGGTATTCGCAAGACAGAAGCCACCCAAATGAGCGTCAGCCAGAACCTGCCTTTGATCAGGGGATTTCTCGGGCTGAGCCTGATATTTGGCGCGCTCGCCGTTGCATGGCACCGTGAGGGCGGCGGCTTTAGTCGTCTATCACGGCGTAAAGAACCGGCAAACACGCAAAACAACACACCAAAGGGGCCTTGAAATGAAACACCCGAAAGGCCTCCAAGGCGTATTTAAACTGGCTGCTGCAGCAGCAATCGCAGCTCCGCTGGCATTTTCCGGCGGTGCCATGGCGCAATCAAATGCCGCAGATTCCCTGGAAACACCTCAAATAACACAGCAGGAAAATTCTGCAACGACGGCGGCGCCGACAGAAAACAGCAGCGATGTCCTGACCTATATTAACCCATGGGTGCTACTCGGCGGCGTGTCACTGCCGCTGCTTTTGCTACTGATGCGCATGAACCCGCCGCCGCCGACATCCGTTCCTTACTCGCCGGTTCACTTGCTCAGCAAAACAAAACCCAAGGACGAATCGCCAAAACAAATTCCGTGGTGGCTGCGCCAGCTCCGCCTGACCGCTAGCGCCCTTGCCCTCGTAGCCATGGCCCAGCCGCTACTAAACCCGGAACAGCCGCTTGATGGCGAAGGCCCGCTCCTGCTGGTTGTTGATAATGGATGGACCTCGGCCGAAAACTGGCAGGCTCGTAAAACCGCGATGAGCAGCCTGATTGACCGCGCCCAACGCGAAGACCGTCAGATTATTTTACTCTCGACCGCGCGCCCCGGCGATGATACCGCAATTCGCGCCAGCAAGCCGCTCAGAGCAAGCGAAGCAAGAAACATCGCCATGACGCTAGAGCCAATGCCTTGGCCTGTTGACCGCGAGGCCGCGCTTGCTGCAGTCGAGAAAATTCAGGCTGCCACAGCCTCGGTAGTATGGCTCAGCAACAGCTTATCCGATACAGGCAGCGCCGCATTGGCCGAACGGCTGAAACAA
>CBDUPU010000284.1:0-2357 GCA_965369185.1 uncultured Rhodospirillales bacterium | reverse complement strand
AAGTGCGGTCGTGGCGGAATGGTAGACGCGCAGCGTTGAGGTCGCTGTGGGAGCAATCCCGTGGAAGTTCGACTCTTCTCGACCGCACCACTCTTCGCCCTTACGGGCTACGCGTGGCGCAGCCACGTGTATAGCCGTTAGGCCGAAGCAGTGCCCGGCGTAGCCCGCAGGGCGTAGACGGGCTAGAGCAAATCAAATCATGTGGTATGTTTATCTCATCCAAAGCCAAACTTCCCCCGAACAGGAATATACCGGCGTTACTGAAGACCTTAAAAGGCGCCTGAACGACCATAACACCGGAAAATCAAAACACACGGCCAAATATGTTCCATGGCAGTTATGTTGGTACTCTGCTTTCCCCGACAAATGCAAAGCCTTCGCATTTGAAAAGTACCTTAAATCACACTCAGGCAGGGCCTTTGCAAAGAAAAGGCTAATTTAAATTATTTCGCCCCGCTCCCGATCTCATTTAACGTTTCCGGAATCGCATTTTCCCCCACTTCACGGTTGCCGTTGACGGCTTTCACAACTATATTGTGCTGGCTTTGAACGCTCCTAACCGAAAGCCGTTACACTATGAAAGACTCCCTGCGCGAAGCCGCCCTTGAATATCACCGTTTGCCCAAGCCGGGTAAAATCGAGATCAGGGCCACAAAAGCGATGGAAACCCAGCTCGACCTTGCACTTGCCTATTCCCCCGGCGTTGCCGCGGCCTGCGAGGAAATTGAAAAAGATCCGCTAAAGGCGCTCGACTACACATCGCGCGGCAATATCGTTGCGGTCATTTCCAACGGCACGGCTGTCCTTGGCCTCGGTGATATCGGCGCACTGGCCTCCAAGCCGGTTATGGAAGGCAAGGCCGTCCTGTTCAAAAAATTCGGCAATATTGACGGCATTGATATCGAAATCAACGAAACCGACATTGACAAGCTGGTCGATGCGATCGCCGCGCTCGAGCCATCTTTCGGCGGCATCAACCTTGAAGACATCAAGGCGCCGGAATGTTTTGAAGTAGAGCGCCGCCTGAAAGAACGGATGAATATCCCCGTCTTCCACGATGACCAGCACGGCACCGCGATTATCGTCGGCGCGGCAATGACCAACTGGCTGCACTATTCGGGCCGCGACATTAAAGACATCAAACTTGTCTGTAACGGTGCTGGCGCTGCGGCGATTGCCTGCCTCAACATTCTCGTCGGCCTTGGCCTGCCCAGAGACAATATTATTGTCTGCGACCGTAACGGCGTCGTTTACAAGGGGCGTAACGAAGGCATGGACAGCGCTAAAGAAAAATACGCTGTAGAAACCGACCTGCGCACACTGGCCGAAGCCATCAAAGGCGCTGACGTGTTCCTCGGCCTGTCCGGTCCCAACGCCATTACCGGCGAAGAGGTTGCCAACATGGCCGAAGCGCCGCTAATCATGGCGCTGGCCAACCCGGTTCCTGAAATCATGCCCGAAGATGCGCAGGCCGCAAAACCGGACGCGATCATCTGCACAGGCCGCTCCGACTATCCGAACCAGGTCAATAACGTGCTGTGCTTCCCGTTCATCTTCCGCGGGGCGCTGGATGTTGGCGCCACCGCGATTAACGAGGACATGAAGCTGGCCTGCGCCAGAGCAATTGCCGAGCTGGCCCGCCGCGAAGCCTCCCCGGAAGTCGCCGCTGTCTATAGCGAAGAAAAACTCGAATTCGGCCCCGATTACCTTATTCCCAAAGCGTTCGATCCGCGCCTGATCTGCGAACTGCCGGTGGCAGTTGCAAAAGCGGCAATCGATAGCGGCGTTGCGACCCGCCCGATCAAGGACTGGGACGCTTATAAACAAAAGCTGCAAAGCTACACCTACCGCACCAGCATGGTCATGCGTCCGGTTCTGGACCGCGCCCGTCAAGATCCCAAGCGGGTCGTTTATTGCGAGGGCGAGGAAGAAAAAGTCCTGCGCGCCATTCAGACCGTCATCGACGACAACATGGCCAAGCCGATCGTGATCGGCCGCCGCAAGGTTGTCGATATGCGGATCAAACAGCTGCGCCTGCGATTGGAAATCGACAAGGATTTCGAACTGGTTGATCCGGAAGACGACCCGCGCTACCGCGATTACTGGATGAGCTATCATCAAATAATGGAACGCCGCGGCATCACACCCGCTATGGCAAAAACCACGGTTCGCACCAATACGTCCGTTATCGGCGCATTGATGGTTCATAAAGGCGAAGCCGATGCCGTTGTCTGCGGTACGGTCGGCCTTTTCCGTGACCACATGAAGGACATTGTCGATATTATTGGCCTAAAGCCCGGCGTTGAAACGGCCGCGGCCATGAACGCGCTGATCCTGCCGCGCGGCGCTTACTTCTT
>CBDUPU010000283.1:0-2358 GCA_965369185.1 uncultured Rhodospirillales bacterium | reverse complement strand
GGCGAGGCAAGATAGGAGAGCATGGCCGCATCCAGCCCGCCGCCGGATACCGACATATTTAGAACGTCCGCAGACAGCGCTTCTTTCAAGAAGCCTTCAAAATTGGCGTAAGAGGGCAGCATTGTGCTGTTACTTGTTCCCAGCAGGGCAATGTCAGGGTTTTTGACGTCACCGAACAGCGCGTCTTCGTTATCCGCAAGAACGGTGGGGGTTGTTTGATAGTGCGTGATAAATTCCGCCGGCTGACTGGTGCCGCATAGTTTCTGGAAGACTTTTCTGGATACGCCATGCACATACTTGCCGCCGATCGCCTCCGTCCGGTAATCGCGCTTTGCGACGTTATGATAGGCCGGAAGCTGTTTTACAAAAGCGGCGACTTGCTCTGCAGCTTTGCGCGCGCCTTCGGGGTTCCAGTGGTGATCGCGTTTGTAAAAAAAGGCCGCGCTGAAATCGTGCGGGCGCTCTATGCCGACCGCATGGATGCCAAGATCGTTCAGCTTGCCGAGCATCTTGCGATAGCTTTTCCACGCCGCGTCAATATTGGTAATGCCGTACTTTTTCCGGTCGGCTTCTTTGATGTAATCGTAATGCATCATCGCCCGTGTCGGCGTAAACAGAATGACCAGCGTACTGCCGCGCTTTTTAAAGGTCGCGTTGATTTCAGCAAGGTCGCGCAGTGTTTTTCTCTTCAGCCGAAAATCGGTGCGCATATCGCTGTCCGCCCGAAAAATCCAGCCGTCATGGCCGCCGACCAGCATCTTGTAAGCCTCGAAATTATTCCGGTCATACAGCGCCGGTTCTTGCATCGCCTCGCAGAAAAACGCAGCCTGACTGTCCGCCTGTCGTTGCGTTTGCGCATTGGCGGAAAATGTCGCCAGAATCAGGGCGAGAAACAGGCCGGTGCGTATCAGGTGTAATCGGCTCTTCATTGTGTCAGACTGCTTTTCTTTCATAGGCGAATGACAGGTAACGTTCCGGGATTTCCCAAATGACAAGCCGCGGCGGGCTGGCCTTGAAGGCTTCGTCAGCGAGATAATTCTCCATGGTCGCAAACGGCCCCAGCCCTTCGTCCGCGGCATTCAAAATGTCGCTCTGCAGTGCTTGCTTCAAAAAGCCGGCAAAGCTCCATGCGGGGTTGGCGCTATAGCTGGTGCCCACCAGCGTTACCGGCGGCGCGGCGCTGGAAAAAAGCGCCTGTTGCAGCGTTGCGGTCTGGCCGTTATTAGCTGCAATAACCTGTATTCCGGTTACAGTTTCCGTCTGCAGGCCAAGTCGATGTGCCAGCTTTCCAAGCGGCAAATAGCGCAGCAAATCGCCGGTGTAGCGAATGCTCCCGGTGGCCGTGATTTTGTATGGAACCGGTTCTGGCAGGGCGGCGCCGAGTGATTTTTTAATATAGTCCGCCGTGTTGCGGGCGGTGATGTGCGCACCGTCCGGCGTCCAGTGCGTGTCCGTTTTCAGGAACACGTTCCGGCTCTTGCGCGCCGCGTTTAAGGCGGGAACGGTGTCGATAAAATCAATTTCATATCCGCGCATGGCTTTTGCAAAACGGTTATAGACGCTTTGCTGATATGACGGGTAATCGTAACGGCCAAGCTTGTCGGCATAGATCCGCGCTTTGGCGGGAACGGGTACGATGACAAGTTCAATTCCAGCTTGTTTCAGGGTGTCGCTGATGCTGCGTATAAACTGGATGTTTTGCTGGAAATTATCTGCCTGCTGAGGGGGATAGGCAAACTCCTCTGCTGTAAACAGCCAGCCATCGCTGCCGACCAAGACGCCATCGCGGCCTTCACGAAATAATGTATAGGTCAGCGCCGTCCAGCTATTTTTGCTAAGAGCGTGGCTGGGAAGCTCTTTATTAAAGCGTTTTTCGTACAAGGACGCCCAGCTACCGCTAAACAGTGTTTTCGTATTTTGGGGGATAGCGCTATGCCGCGTTTTCCAGACAGCCGCTCCGGCGCATAAAAATGAAACTCCCAGAAACAGTCCTAAAAACAAACCGGACAGATAATAAGCGCGCGGTCTTTTGCCATTTTGCCGCAACATTGCCGGCTCCCTTTTTTTTAACCGAAGTGGAACTTTCCCCGTTAACGCGCGTTCCAAGAGAAAAGTTCAGAAATCTTTTTCCGTGAGGGCAAGCCGCTCCGAACCTGAAAAAGTGATCCGACGAAATAAAATAGGAAGTAACCATGAAAATTAGCATTTTCGGCATTGGCTATGTCGGCGCCGTTGCCGCAGCCTGTCTTGCGGATTCCGGTCATGATGTTCTGGCGGTGGACCCGCACGAAGTAAAAGTTCGCTGCATCAATCAGGGGCGTTCGCCGATCGTGGAGAAAGGGCTGGATGAGATGATCC
>CBDUPU010000282.1:0-2375 GCA_965369185.1 uncultured Rhodospirillales bacterium | reverse complement strand
TCGGGAGCGGCGTCGCGGGCGCGACTGACCATGCGGTCGAGAAGCCCGCCCGGGCGCATGCTGTCGCTGCCGGTTGAATCCTTGTGATGGGAGACACCAAAAAGCATAAGCGCGCCAAGGCCTTCGTCTTGCGCTTGTTTGGCGACGGCGGCGACGGATTTTTCCGTTTCGCGGTAAACGCCGGGCATAGATGCAACCGGGGTTCTTTCGTCAAGGCCCTCTTCTACAAAAACGGGCAGTATCAGGTGGCGCGGCTCCAGCGCGGTTTCGCGTACCAAGCGGCGCATGCCTTCGGTGTGGCGTCCGCGGCGCATACGCACTTGCGGGAAGGACGGTGCGGCGTTGGCGTTTTGGTTTTGGCCGTGCAGTGGGTCAAAGCGTTTTGCCTGTGTCATTTTGTAACCTTTCGAGCCTTGCTCATCGTCCTTGCGCACGGTAGGCTAAAAAGAGTGAAATACACCTGTAGCGGAGCATGCGGAAGTTTTATGGCGTCTGAAAATCTAGATAACGAACTGGTTGTACAGCAGGATGGGCCCGTTGTGCAAGTCACATTGAACCGGCCTGACGCACTTAATGCGCTTAGTTTTGAAATGATCCGAATCCTTGCTGCCGGGCTGGGTAGCTGGGCAGATGATGAGGGCGTTAAAGCTGTCTTTGTTCACGGGGCGGGCGACAAGGCTTTTTGCGCCGGCGGTGACGTTAAGGCGACCTATAAAACCGGTATGGCTTTTCGTCGCGGCGGGGGGAACGAGGATGTGATTTCGCTGTTTTATGGCGAGGAATATCAAATGAACCGTCAGCTTTTCCGTTTTCCCAAGCCGATTTTTGCCTTTATGGACGGTATTACTATGGGGGGCGGCTACGGCGTGGCGGGGCCTTGCACTTACCGGATTGCCTCGGAAAAAACAGTTTTTGCTATGCCGGAAGTCGCAATCGGATTTTTTCCTGATGTCGGTAGCGTTTACTTTCTCAACCGTTGCCCTGGTGAACTTGGAACGTATCTCGCTCTTACCGGTAGTAGCATCGGCGCGGCGGATATGCTTTATTGCGGCCTTGCCAGTCATTATGTCCCGTCGGCAAAGCACCATAGCTGTATGAGCGCTGTTGTCGGCGCCCTTGAAACGGGAGAGGGCGACATAGAGACCGTTCTGGCTGGCTTTGTAGAGCAGCCAAAGCCGGAAGGCATACTGCAATCAAAACAGTCTCTGATTGATCGGTGTTTTGCAGGCAACGATGTGCCGGCGATAATTTCGGCATTGCGCGAAAGCGGTGATGATTGGGCGCTGGCTCAGGCAGATATTATTTCCAGCCGTTCCCCGACCAGCCTGAAGGTGTCACTGGCGCATTTGAGACGCGCGGCTGATATGGATTTTGATCAGGTGATGGCGCAGGATTTTACTCTGGCAAAACACTTCATGCGCGGTCATGATTTTTATGAAGGCGTCCGCGCTTTGCTGGTAGATAAGGACAAGCAGCCCAAGTGGGAGCCTAAAACCCTTGATAGCGTAACCGGAGAGGCTGTCGAAGGCTACTTTAAGTCTGTGGGTGCGGATCTGGATGAAATCATTGCGTAGTGAAAAATTGTCTTGAGTCCTGTATAATCTCAACTATGATCATTCACTGGCCGTAACTATTTATATTTTAAAGGTTTAGGTTCTGCCCTATTATTGTTCAGACACGAAGTTGGAGAATTAGACGTGACGACGAACAGCACTCCCTATTATGAGGCGATTCAAATGATTGAGCGCCTGCACCGCCACTTTCTCGATGTGCTTAAAGTGGAGCTGGATCGTAAGGGTGTTCAGGACATTAACAACGTTCAGAGCATGATCCTTTACAATATCGGCGATGATGAGCTGACGGTCGGCGAATTAACGATTCGTGGCTATTATCTTGGTTCTAACGTTTCTTATAACGTTAAAAAGATGGTCGAAAACGGCTATTTGATTCAGGAACGCTCAGTGCATGACAAACGCTCTATCAGGGTCAAACTGTCTGATAAGGGCAGAGATCTTCGCGATGCGATTACCGCGATGTTCCAGCGTCATGAAACAAAACTGCAGGGTACTGAACTTACTGCAGACAAGCTGAACGGCTTGAACCAGACTATGCGTATGATTGAGCGTTTCTGGGCCGGTCAGACCAATTTCTCAGGTTTGGCTTCGATAAACGAATAACAGCCAAGGAATCCTGATGGCCGAAATCAAGGCGGCTTTAAAGCAGGAAAAGGTTTCAGAAGACACTAACGGTCATGGCGGGCCTAATGGAGAAGGCCTGTCGGCCGTTAACTTGCCTCTTGAAGGGGAGTCGAAGTGGGTTTCTGTTATGAGAATGCTGGCCTTTGCCACGTTCGGCTGCATTATCCTTATCGCTAT
>CBDUPU010000281.1:0-2392 GCA_965369185.1 uncultured Rhodospirillales bacterium | reverse complement strand
GAAGCAGAAGTGAACCAGAAGTCCCCGGCATTAAGGGTAAAGTCGTCAATCGCCGTCGTCGCACCGATATCCGAAGCGCTCTGGAACACGATCGTCCCGTTACCGCCTGTCGCTATCGTGCTGCTACCGCCAAGCGTTGCTGCGTCAATTGCATCATTAATAAAAATCTGGCTCGTTGACGAGCTGAAGATGATATCGACACCATCATTAAGCGTTATCGCGGCGGTCGTAGCCGAATCGGAAAAAGTACAATCGGCCGCAATCACACCGCCAGTCGCACACTGTGCAAGGGCCTCACCCGGCGCGCCCGCCGCACCAAACATAACGATTGCCGTACCTGCGAGCAGAAACCTTTTAAAACGAACTTGCATTTATACTTCCCCTTAGACACGCGCCCTTTGAAAACGGCGCAGAAAAAACCGGATAGAAACCGGACAAAGATTTGAAAATGGCGAGAGACGCCAAAATGAACAAAAAGTGATGTACGCAGAAATTTTTTCGCCAATAGAATCATGACGATAATTAAGTTTTACCAGTCATAGAGCCGCTGGCCAAGCCCTTTTCTAAAGACAGATGCCTTAGGAAGAAATATCGGCGAGCGCCTTGGTGAAGCCTTTGAGCGAAATCGGGAAGTCCATATCCTGCCCTTGCAGGGTTTTAAACGTCACGACCGCCTTATTACCTTTGCGCATCATATCCAGAACAGTCTCATTTAAATTAAGATAGGCAAAGCATCCGTCCTTGGCACAAAAGCGCACCTTGAACTTAAAGGGCTGCTGGTCATCTATTTGCATCTGGACGCCATCCGGCAACAAAATACCAAGCGGTAAAATCATAACGCCGCGCGCTGCGCTTTTTCCTTCAGGAAAACCAACAGCAAACTCCGCGACCCGGACACCGGTTTCCTGAACAATCAAACGCTGAAAAATCTCGCAATGATCGGAATTCTCTTCCTGACAGCGCACCGTCCAGGCGGAAGCCTTAGACACCTCCTCACTCACGGCCGGGCGCAAGCCTGCAACAAGGGAAAACACGATAACGCCAGCGAACAGCACAAGCGCAAGCGCAATCAAAGAAAATTTATTTCGAATCATTTTATTCATGACTAGAGTCTCCTAAAAAAACACGGCTATTTCAAGCCCCGCTCCCCTTTGTCCACTTCAGAAACATCGAAAAACTTGACGTAACAAAATATTATCCGTAAAAAAGCCCCCTTCGTTATTGAAAATAAAATATTCAGGGAGAGCCCATTTATGTCCGGACGTGAACCGAACAACCGCCCGCCGGTTAAAAACCAGTTTATGAAAGCCGCTGCACTGGCCGCAGCAATCGGCGTCGGCTTGGCCGTTATGAACGATGACGGACAGAAAGACACGCCGCAAGTAAGCTCCACCAACGGCGGCATGCCCTACAGTGAATTCATCGAAGAAGTAAATAATCACAATGTGACAAACGTCGTCATCCAGCAGCAGGACAACGGCATTATTGTCGGCGGTTCCATGCGCGATGGCGAAAGATTTGTGACCGTTGTCCCCGCGACCGGCGACAAAGATCTGGTCAACATGCTGCATGAAAACAACATCAAATTCTCGGCAATCCCGCAGAAAAAACCCTCCGCATGGTCAGGGCTGCTGTTCAACATGCTGCCGTTTTTTCTGATTGCCGGCCTGCTCATGTATAAAAAGAACCAGCAGCCGGGCAATAGCGGCGGCGGCGGACGTGGCGGCCTTGGCAATTTCGGCGCCAACAAGGCCAAAATGCTTACCGAAAACGATGCCAAGGTTACATTTGACGATGTTGCAGGCATTGACGCTGCCAAAGGCGAGCTGATGCAAATCGTGGATTTCCTGCGTCGCCCAAACGAATATGCCCGCATGGGCGCAAAAATCCCCAAAGGCGCGTTGCTGGTCGGTCCGCCGGGTACCGGTAAAACCCTCACCGCCCGCGCCGTTGCAGGCGAGGCAGGCGTACCGTTCTTCAAAATTTCCGGTTCCGACTTCGTTGAAATGTATGTCGGCGTCGGTGCCAGCCGCGTTCGCAAGATGTTCGAAGAAGCAAAGAAAAACGCGCCCTGCATTATCTTCATTGACGAAATCGACGCGGTGGGACGCAGCCGCGGTGCAGGCGGCAACGGCAGCAACGACGAGCGTGAGCAAACACTCAACCAGCTTCTTGTTGAAATGGACGGCTTTGAAGGCACCGAGGGCATTATTGTTATTGCCGCGACCAACCGCCCCGACGTCCTCGACCCGGCACTGAAGCGCCCCGGCCGTTTTGACCGTCAGGTCGTTGTTCCTTTGCCGGATGTGCGAGGTCGTGAACAGATTCTGAAAGTACACATGCGCAAGGTGCCTGTGTCTGACAATGTTAAGCCCCAGCTGATTGCCCGTGG
>CBDUPU010000280.1:0-2397 GCA_965369185.1 uncultured Rhodospirillales bacterium | reverse complement strand
CATACTGCGTGAACCGCCACGCATTCGTTTGGTAGAGCTTTCACCCATGCTCCAGCGCAAAGCCTCGACGAGATTCGACTTGCCGCACCCGTTCGGGCCGACAATCCCGGTCAAACCGGGACCGATCTCCAGCTCCGTCTTCTCTACGAAAGACTTGAAGCCGTGAAGTCTGAGCTTGCTAAACTGGATCATTCAGCGGCGCTACTTTCCTTCGTCAAAAGCTGGTCGATTTTCTCTTTGAAAACCGCAAAAGGCTGCGCGCCTTTTAGCATTTCACCATTGATAAAAAAGGTTGGCGTGGATTGAATGCCGCGCTCCTGTGAAGCGCTTTGCATGGTGGCAGCAATCTCACGCTTGATATCCATGCTGTCCAGGCAGGCCTGCAATCTGGCTTCAGAGCCACCCAGCAGCTTTGCGTTCTGCATAAGTGATTTCATATAATCACCTTCGTAAGCCCACTTAGACTGCGTTTCGAACAGAAAGTCGATGAACTTGAAGTAACGGTCTTTCGGCAAGCAGCGCGCAATAATCGATGCGTCGCGTGCCGGCGTATTGAGCGGAAAGTCATGATACACGAACAGAACCTTGCCGGTATCGATATATTCTTTCTTAATCTGTCCGAATGTCTCTGTATAAAAATGACCGCAATGGCTACATGTCAGCGATGCATATTCTTCGATTGTTACCGGTGCATTTTCATCACCAAGCTTACGCGGCGCCATGATTTCAGCTACGTTGATATCATCTTCTCCGGCTTCTGTTGCAGGGATATCTTCGGATACAGCAGCAACCGTTTCAGCGTCGCTCTCTTCAGAGTGTCGGGGAAGGACGGATTCTTCACCGGCTGCCGGCTCGCTGTTAATGGCGGTGACAATCTTGTGGTCATCGGCGCCGGCATAATCCTGCGTCTGCGGCATCTCCGGCTCATCTTGGATAGCTTGCGGCGTCAGGGCAATATAACCGCCCACTGCAATCATCATTACGACCAGGACAATACCTGCGATATTTTGCTTCGTCATAGCTCCTCCCTTTCATGCGGGGATTTGACAGAATATTTATTTAAAAGGGTGTAAGTGAAAAATCAACTTTATTCAGGAAAAAGTCAATAAAACCGCGCCTTATCGCGCATTTTTATCCACACCAATCCAAAACTTACTGATTGATATTGGGATCGAAAAAGACGAAATCAACACGGTCAGCCGGTGTGCGGTCGGTTTGTGTGCCAAGGGCGCGTACATCCATCCGGCGCGCCTCGATACCCTGATCCAGCAAATAAGAGCGAATTGACAGTGCCCGTGACAAGGATATGCGACGCGCACCTTTAAGCTTTTCATCAGCGTCAGTGGCAAAAGCCTGAATCTGCACGCGCCAGTCAGGATTATCTTTCAAAAGCGGAAGGACATCCTGCGCAAGCTTTGCGGCCGTCAGATCATCCAGCGCATCTGCATCGACCGGGAAGGGGAGAGTCACATATTCCTGCTCATATTGATCCTGCACATCTTTCGGAGGCATACGTGGCACAGCCTTGCGTTCACCACTATGTGCTGCGTTCACCGGAACGTCTTCCGGCGACTCGTCTGAAAAATCTTCCGTGATATCAATAACCGGCAGGCGTGCAGTAACTTCCAGGCCGGCGGCCGGTTCGATAGATGTCAGGTCAACCACTGACGCGGCATTGTTTGCGGCAAGTTTGCTACCAATATCGGGTTTTGTCGGCGGCAATGGCGCTATAGCGCGATCGCTTTTTTCATCCAGACTCTTTATGCGCGCTGTAATGGCTGCAATGGTGTTGATCATAGTATCCTTGTCCGGAGACACAAGACGGGTGGCTAGCGCGTCTTGGTTATCCGGTACAGATAGAGCCACATCTTGAGGCTTAAGCGGCTCCGCATAAACTTTATGTGCCGGCACAGCCGGCATAGCCGGGCCGGATGGGGCTTTTACATCTGCGCTAAACAGGTTCGCTTTTTGCCGCGCGATTCCCTGCTTCTTTGTGTCATCGATTGCTTGCACCGAAGCAGTCTCGATTTTTGGCCTTTGCGCAGGCACCGGGGCGTCGATTTGTGCTGCCCTGCGGGAAATGGCTACAGGCTTGAAATCGGGCAGCGGCGGCGTAAAGCGTTTTTCCGGCTGTTCTTTCACAAGATGCCGCCCGGTATATTGCGCTTTTTCCAGCGAAGGATCGACAAGTTCGCTACGCTGCCTGACCGTGACCGGATAAGAGGTTATTTTCGGGGCGGCCCTGTCCTGTTGTGCTGTAACGGCTTGTTGCGGCGTAACTATGTTAACTGGCCGCTGCTGATCGACCGGCCAGTAATAATCAGGAGTAGAGGCTGACTGAACTTCTTGCTTCTCCGCACGAGCCGAAGCGCCTGAGGTGCGCTCGCCGGTTAGAAC
>CBDUPU010000279.1:0-2400 GCA_965369185.1 uncultured Rhodospirillales bacterium | reverse complement strand
AGCCGCACCAAAGCCTTTTACTACGACATGGACGAGCCGCCGATACTGGCTGGCGAAAATCGCGGCGGCAACCCGGTCGAACTGCTGCTGGCCAGCCTGTCCGGCTGCGTCATGACCACCATGATTTACTATGCCGCCCTGATGGACATCAAAGTCAACGAAGCCACCGTCAAAATAGAAGGTGATATCGACCTGCAAGGCATGTTCGGTCTGCGGCAAGACATCCGCCCCGGCTATCAGCAGATCCGCGTAAAAATCCATCTCGATACTGACGGCACGGCGGAACAGGAAGAAACCCTGATCGAACTGGCGCAAAAACATTCTCCCGTTTACAACACAATCAACAAACCGGTCGATATCCAGGTAACAAGGGCTTAGCCCCGCTTTCACGCATAAATGCAAAACACGGGAAAGCAAAAAGCCTCCCCGTGTTTTTTTAAGCCCCACACAAAGCACTTAAACCATACAAATCCAATCAGGGCGCGGCAGCCGCGAGCTTATCGGCCTTTGCCTGCGTGGCAAGGCTGACATTGCCGATATATTGCTCCGCTTCCAGCAAGATCTCCTTCGCCCCGCTCTCGCGCAAATAATTCCGTCTATTGGGCATACAGCCAATATCGACCAGCATTTCAGTCGTCAACGGCCCGGCGGCTTTTTCGTTAAACAGCTTGGCAAACACACTTTCTGACACGGCCTCATACTGGTCGATCGCCGCGCGGTCATAATGCGTCACGCGCTCCGCCTTGTTAAACCACTGGTCAAACGCCGCCTGAAACGGCGCGGCATCCTGCGCCACTGGCGTATCCGGCGAGGCGTTGGCGACAAAAGCATCGCGAATGTCGCCCTCTTCATACGTATCCAGCGCCTCAAGATATTGCGCATCGCCTGTGGCCTGAAAAATCTCGTAAGCAACGCCGGCGCTATAGGCGCTGGCATCAGCCTCACAAATCCGCGTCAACCTGACCGCCTCGTCCGGCGAAAAAGACACGGGCGGCCTTGGCTGCACCATCATCTGCTCGACATGGCGCAGCTCATGCGCCAGCGCCACCGCCAGCACCGCATCGGACAGGCTGGCATTCAGCGTAATTTCAGGCCCGCCCATAAAGCTCTCGGAATAATAACCGGCCGTCTTCATGTCCTTATCCAGCACAATATCGACCTCTTTCATCAGGCCGAATTCGATCAGCGGGCTGCCCAGCGTCGTATCGCGCACGATCTTCACAATCCGGTCGATCCGGTCCAGCGATAGCGGGTCTTCGTCCTGCTCACTCGCCGCCGGCTCCACTTGATCCTTGGCCTGATCCTGATCTTTCTTTGATGTCCCCATTTACAGCTCCCCTTCGCTAGCCGCTTATCATTATAATTTTCCCCGATTATAGGAGGGAATTATTAATGAACCTCAAACAACGGCAAATAAATGAAGGACTTGACCGCACAGCCAAGCCGTTCCAAGCTGGCAGGGAACAGACCCCGCGGAAAAAAGAGGACCACCATGAAAAACGTCATCCTGATGAGTATCGCCCTGTCAATCTTTGCACTGGCCGCCGCCGTGACCTATCACGCAACCAGACTAAGCCAGCCGGCGCAGCAGAACCACGCCGCGCAGAGCGCGCAAACAGGCACATACCAGATTTCACCCGTTGCGGGCATATCCGGCGTTTACCGCGTGGATACCAGAAACGGCGAAATCTCGATCTGCTCCGCCGTCTATGAAAATGGCTGCATCACGCTGGCGCAGGCGCACCGCCAGATCCTTGCCAAGCGCGAAAGCATGGTCAACACCGCGCAAGAAGCCGGCGGCAAAATCGACGAGTTCACCCGCGAAAAAGCCGAAGGCCTGCGCAACATGATCCAGAAATTCGCCCCCGAAGACAGCGCCGCCGGGCAGTAAGTTAAATTAGCCCAGCCCAGTCTAGTTTGGTTTGGCTTAACTGAACTTGGCCCCGCCTATTGCAGAGCCTCCGGGCTGATAATCGCGTCCTGCGCGATATAAGGCGGCACGGCGGTCATTGGCGGCGTCAGGTAGGGCGAACTGCGGGTGATCGTGCGCGCGGCAATTTCATCACCGCGGGTCAGCGTGCCTTCGACGGTGACAAACATGCCCTTTTCGTAAAAATCACGCAGACTGCCCGCGCCGCTCAGCTCGCTGGCATCGACCCTGATTTTATCGCCGCCGGCGCGGATCGTTAGCTTATCGCGCCGAATCGTAATGATCTCGCCATACAAAACGGCCTGCCGCCCTGCCGCGGAAACTCCGGCGCGTTCGTCCTCCGGCTGCGCCGCGCTGGCAGCGCCCGAAACCAGACCAAGCCCGGCCAGAATCAGCGCCGCGCACAGCAAAGACAAACATATGGTTTTCATTGTGCTGGCTCTTGTCATGACATTTCCCCTTTCACGCTG
>CBDUPU010000278.1:0-2413 GCA_965369185.1 uncultured Rhodospirillales bacterium | reverse complement strand
CATGGACAAGCACCGCATTCTGCCGCCGCACAATAAAAGCCGGCTGGCTGACGGCATTCAGGGGCGTCACCGGGATATACCGATCGACATTCAGGAAGTCGTTCTAACCGAGCTGAAGCAAGATCCCGGCCACAAGAAAAAACAAAAAGAATATCTACGCTTTTGGGGGCTTTTAATACGGGTCAGCCTGAGCCGTCCGCTAAACGGTCATACTGTTGTCATACCGCACGCAGCGATGCAGACATTTTTCCGCGCTTATTTCTCCAAATATTTGCAGGTCAAAATGCCAATAGACAACTTCACCAAACGCTACGAGGTAATGTCGAGTGACGTAGTTGAAGCAAAAGTGCTGCTCAATGGTTCTTTTCGCGAACAATTTTCTACGTCGGGCAAAGCAATGAATGCTTATTGGAGCGAGGCCAGCTTCCGTGACACAGAAGTGCTGCTCGCCTATCAGCGTTTTCAGCCTTTATTCAATCTCTCGCCGCTATGGAAGCCGGTCACCGAACGAACCTTGCGAGATAATATCGACGGGCTGCGCGCTTTGGCCAGGGTGCTGGACGCCTTGAAAGCGAACGCACAGGTCGGTGTTTAGAAAAGTACTCACAGTTTATTATCAAATTTTCTGCAAATTGAGGGATTCCGTTAAGGGTTCTTAACGTTTATACTCTAGTATAAGATTCTCAGAATACGTATAATTAATCTGGATTCGGATCGAATTGTCTCGCCATGCGGCTTAAATCTTTTTACGCGAAAACCACCAAAGAGGCCATGCAAATGGTCAAGGAAACGTTAGGAGAAGACGCTATCATTGTCGCCACCCGCGAGGAAAAAGGCGGCAAGACGGTATGCGTTACCGCGGCAGTAGAGCATTTCGACAAGATCGAGGACGATTTTATGGAAGAACAAAAACAGCAAAACTCGCATGGCGACTGGGCGTTTGACGACGACCAGGACGAAGAATCCGCCATGCTGGAGAAGCTGACAGACGTGATGCTGCGCCATTCCGTCCCCGAAGAAATTACCGATCAGGTTCTTTCCTGCGCAACGGTCGTCGGGCTGCAAAAAGCCGACCAGTCGCTAAACGCTGCGCTTGAGCATTTATTTTCGTTCCGTCCGCTATCACAAAAACCGGCAGGCCGCGCCATTATGCTTGTTGGCCAGCCGGGTGCCGGCAAAACGCTCGCCATCGCCAAGCTGGCAGCGCGCGCCGTGATGAACGGTGAAAAAGTCGCTGTCATCTCGACCGATACTGTCCGTGCCGGCGGTATTGAACAATTATCCGCCTTTACCAACCTGATGAAGGTTAAGCTACAAAAAGCAGGCAACGCCGCACAGCTTAAAGAGTGCCTCGCGCAGGCGCGGCAAGCGGAACATATCTATATCGATACGGCGGGCATGAACCCGTTTGACACAGAGTCAATGCGCGGCCTTGCCCGCATGATTACCGTTGGCGATATCGAGCCGGTACTGGCAATGCCTGCCGGAACCGATGCCGAAGAATCTGGCGAAATCGCCCGTATATACGGCACGCTTGGCGTCAGTTCCATGATGCCGACCCGTATCGACATTGCGCGCCGTCTTGGCGGATTGCTGTCAGCGGCGCATTATGGCGGGCTGATTTTCGCCGAAGCCGGCAACACGCCTAAAGTAGCAGATGGCCTGATAACCATGTCCCCCGGCAAGCTGACACGGCTGTTAATGCCTGAATCTGTGAAAAAACCGGAAAAAACGACGGTTAGGCCTAGAAGAAAACAAATGGTTAATGCAGGATAAGCCCTATGAGCGATATGGTAACGACAAGAAAACCTGACACGATGCCAAAGACACCCGCCTTCCGGCGCGGGACCAATGTCATTGCCGTTGCCAGCGGTAAGGGCGGTGTCGGCAAAACCTGGTTTTCGATTACGCTGTCCCACGCGCTCGCCAAACAAGGTAAAAAAGTCCTGTTGTTCGACGGTGACCTCGGCCTTGCAAACGTCGATGTCCAGCTCGGCCTGATGGCCAAGCGCGACCTGAACGATGTCATTCGCGGCCGCCTGAGTCTTGAAAAAGTCATTCAACGTTTTGAAGATGGCGGCTTTGACATTATCGCCGGTCGCTCCGGTCAGGCTTCGCTGTCGGCGCTTCCTTCACAGCGTCTTGCCCTGCTGCGCGACCAGCTGCTTGAAATCGCCGATAAATACGATGTGGTCATTGTCGATCTGGGTGCTGGCGTTGACCGCACCGTGCGCATGATGTCGGCATCCGCCACCAAGACCCTGCTGGTCACAACAGACGAGCCAACCTCACTGACCGATGCATACGCCTTTATCAAGCTGGGTAATGCCGCCGGTATGTCTAAGAATGTCAGCATCGTCATCAACATGGCGCCAAGCACGATGGAAGGCGAAAAAACCTATAAAACGCTGCT
>CBDUPU010000277.1:0-2436 GCA_965369185.1 uncultured Rhodospirillales bacterium | reverse complement strand
CGCTATCATCGCCTGTGGCCCGGTGGGCCTCTACGATCGCGGCATTGATCGTGCTGGTCGGCGGCGTGCATGCCGCGTATATGGCCGGAAAGCGCCGCGGATCTGTGTCTGCATACCACGGGAAATCGTAAAATCCGTCCGTATCTTCATTATCGTTGAATTGCATACAGCGCGCGACTTCCCACACTGCCTGCATCGCCTGGCAATCATACAGCCCGTAATCCGGAGGGCTGCCGCCGACATCCGCCATACGGCCGCCTAAAAATGTATGGGAATAAGAACCGTTAAGATATTCCAGCAGCGGCTGCGAAACCGTTTCATATAGCGCGTAATCCAGTGTTTCCGAATGGACGGCGGTTACATCGCCCCAGCTCACATTATCTTCTGAAAAGCGCCGTACCGGCGTCGCAGCGAAAAAACCGACTTGCTGGTTAAAGCAGCTATATTCCAGCACGCTGTCCGGCTTCAGGATCAAATTTTGGTTCTGCATGACGCGGCGCTGGACGCCCAGATAGGCCTTGGCCTCGACGGCATCCATAAATTCGGGATCGCATCCCGGTTCTGTAATCGACTGGGCAGAGGCGACAGAAAGGGCGCCGGCAACGCAAAGCGTGCCGAAAACCAGAAAAAGCCCGTGCAGATTTTTCAGTCTTTTCATCGTTTCCCCGCAGTCGATATTACATTTTAGCATTAAAACAATCAGTAAGGAAAAATTAAACGGCTTGTTAGCTGGATTTTTAAGAATTTAATGCAAAATAGATACAGGATGAAATGTGCTGTGACGGCGGCGCATAATTTTGCTACAAATTAACTGTGGCAACTATTTTTGCAGTTAAAGGGAATATGGCAGGCTTCGACAAAATTCATCCTTGCGCGAACTATCGGCCTGATGATCAGCCTGATTATCGGTATGATTACAAAGACGTGTATCTGGTAAGCAATCATGGCGACGACGATTTTGGCGGCTCCGACGATGGGGACCCGGACAAGGAAGAGCGCCGCCAGACCGGTTTGTTGCTCAAGCCGCGGCCGAAGACGAAAAAGCCGTCAATGTACAAGGTTCTTCTATTGAACGACGATTACACGCCGATGGAGTTTGTCGTTCATATTTTGGAAAGATTTTTCAACAAGAATAGGCAGGAAGCAACCGACGTTATGCTTCACGTCCACCGCCGCGGCGTCGGAATTTGCGGCATTTACACTTATGAAGTAGCCGAAAGCAAGGTGCAGCAGGTCATGGACTTCGCCCGGGCCAACGAACAGCCGCTTCAGTGCACGATGGAAAAGGAATAATCGATAATGCTCTCCCGTAACCTCGAACAGACTCTGCACAAGGCGCTTGCCATCGCAAACGGTAAACATCACGAATATGCGACGCTGGAGCATCTTTTGCTGGCGCTGACCGACGATCTGGAGGGCAAAAAGGTGGTACCGCCGAAGGACGTGGTCCGGCACGACGGCGACGATCCCTATCTGGTGGTGGCGGCGGACAAGGGCACGGCGACATTCTCCGATACCGCCAACGCGATATCCCAGAAGCACGGCTTCTGGCTCGACGACGCTTTCGCCTCGGGCGGCTCGGCCGGCTATGACCACAAGGTGATGGGCATCACCGCGCGCGGCGGCTGGGAGGCGGTCAAGCGGCACTTCCGCGAAATGGACCGGGACATCCAGACCGAACCGTTCACCGTCGCCGGCTGCGGCGACATGTCGGGCGACGTGTTCGGCAACGGCATGCTGCTGTCGAAGGCGATCAGGCTTGTCGCGGCGTTCGACCATCGCGACATCTTTCTCGATCCCGACCCCGATCCAGCCACGACCTGGGCGGAGCGCAAGCGGCTGTTCGATATGGGCCGGTCGAGCTGGCAGGACTACGACAAGGCACTGATATCCAAGGGCGGCGGTATATTCTCCCGCCAGGACAAGTCGGTGCCGCTGTCCGCCGAAGTGCGCAAGCTGCTGAGGCTCAACAAGAGCAGCGCCCGGCCGAACGAAGTGATCAATGCGATCCTGAAGATGCCCGTCGACCTGATGTGGTTCGGCGGTATCGGCACCTATGTCCGCGCGACGACCGAAAGCGATGCCGATGCCGGCGACAAGGCCAATGACGCGGTCCGCGTCACGGCGCCGGAGGTCGGCGCAAAGGTGATCGGCGAAGGCGCAAATCTGGGCCTAACGCAACAGGCGCGGATCGAATATTGCCAGCAAGGCGGGCGTCAATTCCTCCGACGTGGAGGTCAATATCAAGATCGCCCTGACACCGGCGGTGCGCAGCGGCAAGATCAATCTGCCGGCGCGCAACCGGCTTTTGAAGGCGATGACCGACGAGGTCGCCGAGCTGGTGCTGCGCAACAATTACCAGCAGACCCTGGCGATCTCGCTGGAGGAACGGCGCGGCATGGGCCATCTGTCGAACCAGGCCCGGCTGATGAGCGA
>CBDUPU010000276.1:0-2440 GCA_965369185.1 uncultured Rhodospirillales bacterium | reverse complement strand
AGCATTCCGGCGACATTGATCATCCTGGTGCTGGTGTTGGCAGTGATTTACTTCATTGTCCGCGTTGAACGCGGCCAGCGCAGAATCACGGTCAACTATGCGCAACGCCAGGGGCGGGTCGCATACCAGAACCAGGCAACGCACCTGCCGCTGAAGGTGAACATGTCCGGTGTGATCCCGGCCATTTTCGCGTCCAGCATCGTGATCTTTCCTTCCACGCTGGCGACATGGTTCAGCGGTTCGGAAGGGCTGGGTTGGTTGACCGATGTGTCGGCTGCCCTGACGCCGGGTAACCTGGCATACACCATCCTGTTTTCAGGCTTGATTATCTTCTTCTGTTTCTTTTACACCGCGATGGTGTTCAATTCGAAAGAAACAGCGGATAACCTGAAACGTTCGGGTGCATTTATTCCGGGTATCCGTCCCGGCCGTCAGACCGCTGAGTACATCGATAACGTACTCACGCGACTGACCATGGTCGGCTCGATTTACCTGGTAGCGGTCTGCCTGCTGCCGGATATTTTCCGGGTGCTGTGGCAGGTACCGTTCTATTTCGGCGGCACATCGGTTCTTATCGTTGTGGTCGTCATCATGGATTTCATTGCCCAGGTCCAGGCGCATCTGATCTCGCATCAGTACGACAGCCTGATGAAGAAGGCCAACCTGAAATCCTATGGCCGGTCCGGAGTTGTCCGGAGATAAATAACCAGAGCCGCTACGGCGGTGTGTCGGGTAGCCGTTTGTAAGGCAGACCCGCTTGCATTGGAGAAGAGTGATGAAAGTGCAGGCTTCAGTAAAGAAAATCTGCCGTAATTGCAAAATTGTGCGACGCAAGGGCGTTCTGTTCGTTATTTGCAGCGAAAAGAAGCACAAGCAACGGCAGGGATAAGACAGGCGATAGCCGGTTATAAAGCAAAGAAATTCATGCTTTTACCGGCACTTCAGATTCGATATAATGTGCTGTTTACGTTCGCGGCACATAAAGACAGGAGTTAGTGAGTATGGCTCGTATTGCAGGAGTCAACATACCGGTTCAAAAGCACACCTGGGTGGGCTTGACCAGCATCTATGGCATTGGCAAGACCCGTGCCTATGAGATCTGTGCAGCTGCCGGTGTTGCGCCCGAAACCAAGATTCGCGATCTGACCGATGCGGAAATCGAAGGCATTCGTTCCGAAATCGGCAAGCTTGCGGTTGAAGGTGATTTGCGCCGCGAAGTGGCAATGAACATCAAGCGTTTGATGGACCTCGGTTGTTACCGCGGCCTGCGGCACCGCCGCGGACTGCCGGTGCGTGGTCAGCAAACCAAGACAAACGCGCGCACCCGAAAGGGCCCGCGTCGTCCCATTAAGCGTTAAGAGACGGAAAGATCAATGGCCAAGCCAACCCGTAAGAAAAAGGTAAAGAAGACAGTCGTGGACGGCATCGCTCACGTGCATGCTTCATTCAATAACACGATCATCACCATCACCGACCGCCAGGGAAATGCCCTTTCATGGGCAACTGCCGGCGGCGCCGGTTTCCGCGGTTCGCGCAAGAGCACACCGTTCGCTGCACAGGTTGCAGCTGAGACGGCGGGTCGCGCCGCGCTGGACTATGGCCTGAAGAACCTGGACGTGCGCGTCAAGGGTCCGGGCCCGGGTCGCGAATCTTCCGTGCGCGCTTTGCACGCGGTGGGTTACAAGATTACGAATATTACTGACGTGACGCCTATTCCGCATAACGGATGCCGGCCGCCGAAGAAACGTCGCGTCTGACTGGAGTATAGACAGAATGGCAAGATATATCGGACCCACCTGCAAACTGGCTCGCCGCGAAGGCGTCGACCTGGAGCTGAAAAGCCCGGCTCGAGGCCTGGAATCGAAGTGCAAGCTGAATCAGCTGCCCGGCCAGCATGGCTCATCGCGCCGTGTGCGCCTGTCGGACTACGCTTTGCAGCTGCGCGAAAAGCAGAAAGTACGCCGCGTCTACGGCGTGCTCGAGCGCCAGTTCCGCAACTATTACAAGCTGGCTGCCAAGCAGAAGGGCGCCACGGGTGAAAACCTGCTGCGCCTGCTGGAAAGCCGCCTGGACAATGTCGTCTACCGCATGGGTTTCGCCGTTACGCGCGCCCAGGCCCGCCAGTTGGTGTCGCACAAGGCCATCACTGTCAACGGCAAACCGGTCAACATTCCTTCATTCAAAGTGAAGCCGGAAGACGTCATCGCTATTCGCGAAAAGGCGAAGAGCCAGTTGCGCGTCAAAGAGGCGGTTACGCTGAGCCAGGAAATGAACCTGGTTCCGGGTTGGATCAATGTCGACAGCAGCAAGATGGAAGGCGTATTCAAGGCCTATCCGGATCGTGACGAGCTGTCTGCAGATATCAATGAAAACCTGATCGTGGAGCTTTACTCCAAGTAAGGAACCGGCTTCACAGGCCACATATATATATGCTGCGGCG
>CBDUPU010000275.1:0-2475 GCA_965369185.1 uncultured Rhodospirillales bacterium | reverse complement strand
AGCGAGCACAAATCGTTAGACAGCTTTTCCGGCAGCATTGGCAGCACCCGGTCAGGGAAATAAGTCGAGTTACCGCGGTTAAAGGCTTCGTTATCAAGCGGGCTGCCCGCACGCACGTAATAGGCGACATCGGCAATCGCGACCATCAGGTGAAAGCCGTTATCTGTTTTTTCGGCAAAAACCGCATCGTCAAAATCGCGCGCATCCGCACCGTCAATCGTGACCAGCGGCATATCGCGCAGATCTTCGCGCCCTTTAAGGTCGGGCACTTTCATGTCTTTGGTTTCGGCAATCACCGCGGTCGGGAACTCATCGCGCAGGCCGACTTCGTGGGCGCTGATAATACTAATCGCTTTCGGGTCTGCGCTATGCCCGATCACATCGATAATGCGCACCTTTTTATTGCGCAGGCCGCGCGAAGGCTGGATTTCGCCTATTGCAAGGTCGCCTTCTTTGGCATCGCCAATATCGGTCTGGTCAATGTCAAAATCATACCGCGCCTTTTTGTCGGTCGGTTGCAGGCTCCAGCCCTTTTTGTGCTTGCGGATCATCCCCATGACGCGCCCTTTCGGGGTATCAAGGCGGCGGATCGTATAGGCGACATAAGTGTCATCCGGCTGGCGTTCCAGCCGCGCCAGCAAGCGATCGCCAATGCCAAGCGCCGGATGGCCTTTCTTGTCCGGCTGGATCTCGATGCGGGGCTGAGCGCCTTGCAGCGCCTCGTTCCATTGGGTTGCCTTGGCCAGCACATCGCCGTCAATGTCGATGTCGATAACTTCGATCACGCCGACTGCGGGCAAAGCTTCCGGCACGGCATAGCCGCCGCCGGGCTGCTTGACGATCAGCTCTTCGCGTTCCAGCTCGCGCAATACTCTTTTGAAAACAATGCGATCATCGCCCTTAATGGCAAAGGCTCTTGCCAGTTCATTTTTGGTTTGGGGGGCAGGCGCAGTGGCCAAATAAGCGAGAATGTCCTCGCGATACGTATTGCTCATGTATAATACATAAAGCATTGCGGGCGAAAATTAAAGTATCTTGCGCTTAACGCATACAGATACTGCGTTTTTCAAACCAGGGCAGATCAGGTCGCTTTTTTCTTCGCTGCCTTTTTAGAAGCGGCCTTTTTGGCGGGCTTCTTCTTGGCCGCTTTTTTGCTCGCTTTCTTGGCTGACTTCTTCGCGCTCTTCTTGGTTGCCCCGGCTTTTTCGGCCTTCGCGGCTTTTGCCGCTTCTCTGGCCGCGCGTTTGATCTCGCCCTCTGCGATGATGTCGACGGCGCGGTTAATCCCTACTTGTAGCACGTCCTCGTCCTTGGGCAGAGAGGTATATTTATTATCGTGCTTGAGGAAGGGGCCAAAGCGGCCAATCCCGGCAGTGATTTTCTTTTTCGTTTCCGGATGCGTGCCAACTTCGCGCGGTAGGGCGAGAAGTTTAAGTGCTGCATTAAGATCGACATCGTTAATATTGGTACCGCGCGGCAAGCCCTGACGCTTCGGCTTGTCTTTGGAATCTTCCGGCGGGTCAATCTGTACATATGGCCCGTACGGCCCTCTTCGCAGCGATACGGTGCGTCCCGTTTCCGGATCTGTGCCGAGCTCTTTCGGCTCGTTGCTCAGTTTTGCCGCCGCATCTGCATCGCCGCCTTCTTCTTCCTTGACGACCAGCGGGCGGGTGAATTTACATTCCGGATAGCTGGAGCAGCCGATAAAGGCGCCATACTTGCCAAGCTTGAGCGACAGCGTTCCTTCTTTACAGGCCGGGCAGCTGCGCGGAGCGCTGCCGTCTTCGCGTGGCGGGAAGAAGTGCGCGCCCAGCTCCTCGTTAAGGTGATCAATCACCTCGGTAATCGTCAGGCCTTTGGTTTCATCGACCGCCTTGGAAAAATCATTCCAGAACAGGCGCAGCAATTCCTTCCAGAACAAATCGCCGCTGGCGATAATGTCCAGCTCTTCTTCCAGCTCGGCGGTAAAGTCGTAATCGACATAACGGCCAAAGAACTTCATCAGGAAGGTCGTGACGATCCGGCCACGATCTTCGGGGAAGAAGCGGCGGCTTTCCATCCGGACGTAGTTGCGGTCGCGCAGAACCTGCAGGATCGAGGCGTAGGTCGAAGGGCGGCCAATGCCAAGCTCTTCCATTTTTTTGACCAGAGAAGCCTCGGAATAGCGCGGCGGCGGCTGGGTGAAGTGCTGGTTGGCATCAACATTGACCAGCCTTGTCGCATCGCCTTCGTTCAACGGCGGCAGGCGGCGCTCTTCGTCTTTTTCCGTTTGCTCGTCTTCGTTCTCTGCTTCCTGATACAGCGTCAGAAAGCCGTCAAAGGTTACGACAGAACCGGTCGCGCGCAGAACAACATCATCCGTGCCGTCTGAAATATCGGCGCGCACCTGATCAAGCACGGCATTTTCCATCTGCGAAGCCATGGTGCGCTTCCAGATCAGTTCATACAGCTTGGCCTGCTGGTCATCGACATAGC
>CBDUPU010000274.1:0-2485 GCA_965369185.1 uncultured Rhodospirillales bacterium | reverse complement strand
GCTGTTCATGGAACGTATTCCTGCAGCGATGGTCGCGACGACCATAATGCCCGCGCTTGCGCTGCTATGCTTTATATTTGCTGCCGCCTGGTATGGCCGGTCTTTGCTGCCGGGCTGGCGTCCCGTTTATACGGTGCTCGCCGTCCTGTTTCTTTGGGGGCTTTTGCGCCAGTTCATGCCCGGCCGGGTCGATCATCATATGTGGCAGGCGGTGCTCTGTGTTATTGCCTACGGCGCGCTGATGCGCATTTATTTTACGCCGGAGCGTCTTCTCTACCCGCTGGCGGCCGGCGGCGCGTTTGGCGCCGGTCTTGCGATCGGGGTGGATATTATCCCGCCGCTCACTTTTGGCACGGCTCTGCTTGGCCTGTTCTGGCTTGTGCGCGGAAAAACGTTCGAGCGCGCCGGTTTAGCCTATGGAGCGGCGCTGTTCATGGTCGCGCTTTCCTGCCACTTGCTGCTGCATGACGCCGGGCGGCTGTTCGCCATTTATTGTGATTACCTTTCGCCTGCATGGCTGTCGCTCGCTGCGGCTGTGCTGTCTTTCTGGGGGCTGGTCTTTATTCTGCCGGCAAGGCTGAAAGCAAGCTGGCTCACAAGATTGCTGTGCGGCGGTGCGGTTTTTGTGCCGCTTATGGCAGGGTTATACGTCCTGTTTCCGGCGTGTTTTCATGATCCATATCAGATTGACGACCCGGCGGTGCGTGAAATATGGCTGCGCGTCGTTAGCGAAGCGCGGCCCCTTTCCACTATGTTTGCCGAACAAAGAGGCGCGGCCGTCTTTTTTGCCTTGCCGCCTTTTCTTGCTCTGCTGGCAGCGCTTTGGGGCATGGCGGCAGAGAAGGAAAACCGTCTTCTTTGGGGCGGTCTGGCATTGGTTTTTCTCGGCGCGCTCGGTCTTGGCTTTTACCAGCTGCGCACCCTTGATTTCGCGCAAGCCATTTCGGTCGCGCCGCTATGCTGGCTTTTCGCCATGAGCGCGCAGAAGGTCGGGACGCTGGCAGGACGGCTTGCACTAACGCGCGGCCAGAGGCTTGGCGCGGCATCGCTGTTTTTTGCGGTGATGCTGGTGCTGTTCGGCGTGTCCATGCAAAAGCGTGAGGCGGCCAAGGACACTTCTGCGCAAATCGTAAGCGCCAGAACCGTCTGTAATGTCCAGAAGGCCGCCGCCTTGCTGCAAACCTTGCCGGGGACGATGACCATTGCCGCCCATACCGATATCGGCTCCGAGCTTTTGTTCCGCACCGCTCATTTTGTATTAGCCGCGCCCTATCACCGGAATGAGGCGGGCATTATGGCGGCCTATCGCATTCTTACCGCACCGGACGAGGCGCAGGCGCGAAAAGCGGCGGAAGCAGGCGGGGCAGACGTGCTGATGATTTGCAGCCAGCTCGAAGGCCTTTGGACCGGCGGCAAGGCGGGTGAAAATGTCTTCGCCTCCGCTCTGGCAAAGGGGCAGGTTCCCGGTTGGCTCGAACAAATCGGTGACAAGGGTACGGCAGGCGGCTATCTGATTTACAAGGTAAAGTAAGAGCGCTTATTCCGGCGGCGCGCGAAAGATCAGCCGCGCCGAGACAAAGTTAAACGCAAGTCCCAGCACCGAGCCGATCGCCAGCGGTATCAATGTCCATTTGGCCATCAACGGCGACAGCAGCACCCCGGCACTATAAGCCCCGAAATTAACCGCCAGCCCGATCGCATTGGCGCTGATATATAGAGGGAAAGATTTCAAAAAGCTCATGCCATGCATACGAAAGGTAAAGCCGCGGTTTAAATACCACGTTGCCAGCACCGCAATCAGGAAAGAGGGCACCCGCGCGCTCAGCGGGTCCAGCCCCAGCACGTAAATGCCAAACTGCAAAATCCCGGCATCGACGCAAAAGCCGATACCGCCGACAACGCAATAGCGCAGGAATCTTTTAAACTCGCTGTCCCTCATTCCGCGTATTTGGAGGTTGCGATATAGCGCAGCCTTTTCTGCTCGATCCGCCCGCGCGACAAACTATCCAGAATAATGCCGCAGACAAAGGACAGCACGCCAATCATCATGATCGCGGCACTTAACACCGCGGTCGGCAAACGTGGCACCAGTCCGGTCTGGAAGAACTCGATAACGACCGGTAGGCCAAGCCCAAGCGATAGCAGCGCCATGATGCTGGCGATGGCCGTAAAGAATATAAACGGCCTGATTTCTTTAAACAGCAGCATGATGAAGCTAAGGATCAGCACTCCGTCCTTATAGGTGCTCAGTTTGCTGGCCGTGCCTTCGGCGCGCTCGAAATAGCGCGTTTCAACCTCGGCGCAGGGCAAGGTCAGGGACAGGGCGTGAATGGTAATTTCTGTTTCAATCTGAAAGCCCGTCGATAGCGCCGGGAAGGATTTCACAAAACGCCGCGAAAAAACGCGGTAACCGGACAGCATGTCTTTAAAGCCTTGTCCGAAAATC
The DNA here is from genome assembly GCA_965369185.1 of uncultured Rhodospirillales bacterium. Classification (GTDB taxonomy): domain Bacteria; phylum Pseudomonadota; class Alphaproteobacteria; order Micavibrionales; family Micavibrionaceae; genus UM-FILTER-47-13. Next base: position 39 of record CBDUPU010000274.1, on the reverse strand, counting down.
GTCTTCACTGTTGTCGTTAGCAGCCAGTTGCCGAACTCA
>CBDUPU010000273.1:0-2500 GCA_965369185.1 uncultured Rhodospirillales bacterium | reverse complement strand
GGATTCACATTGCTTACGTACAAAGGTATAGTGATAAATCTGGTTCTCTACCAGTCCCGCCTTTTTATACCTATTCCTTACCGCCTTAGCCTGATAAGTGATTTTTGTACATATGCCTTCTTATCGCCTGCCTGTTTTTGCTATTCTACTTTCCTTATTAATGCTGGCCTTCGCCGGACGCAGTTTTGCCGAAACCAATTATTTGCCTGCCCCGTTCGTCCCGTGGCTTAAGCAGCAAGGCTATCAAATCGAACAGGCAGACCTCACCCAGCCTTCCCGTGCCGCCGCCTCAACAGCAAAACCATGGGAACGCCCGCCGAAAAAACCTGCGCTAACCCCGCGCGACACAATGGCGCTGATGGAAGCGCTTGGCGAACACACAGGCAAGCTCGACATCCCCTCCCCGCTGGAACAGTCCTATTCCAGCCGGATCATCGAACAGCTAACCCAATTCGGCTATGATTTATTCGATCAGCCCAATCAAGACGGCAGCGCCGCCCCTGAAAAACGTAACGGCCTGCCCGCCGGCGCCGTGCAGGATGACTTCATCCTCAGCAGCGGGGACACACTAAGCATTATCTTCCGCGGCCAGCGTAACTCGCAAAACACTTACAAAATCAACGATCAGGGCAAGCTCATCATCGAAGATCTCGCCCCGCTCACCGCCGCAGGCCGCACAATGGGACAGCTCCGCGCAGCGCTGCAGGATCTAACCGCATCCTTTCATAATACTGATGTTTTTGTGTCGCTTGATGCCGTACGCCAGATTGATGTGCTGGTCATCGGACACGTCAACAAGCCCGGCACTAAAACCCTGACCGTCTTTAATACCGTTCTTGACGCCCTTAATGCCGCGCAGGGCATCGATAAAACCGGTTCGCTGCGTCAGATCAAGCTGGTACGCCATGGCCGCAGCACGGTCATAGACCTTTACGGCCTGCTGATTCACGGCAGCACGAATATGGATCTGGCGCTACAAGACGGTGACAAGCTGGTCGTTCCGCCATTGGGACCGACCGTGGCCATAGCAGGCGGCGTTAAACGCCCGGCCATATATGAAATCACCCTGCGCCTGAAAGGCATGCTCTCGCGCCCTGACAAAACCAGCCACAAGCTCAGCCTGGAAGACATGCTCGAACTGTCCGGCGGCGTCCTTACGCCCGGCCAAAATCGCTTTATCAAGCTCGGCCTGACCACCGACGGCCGCGAGACAGTCGAGGAAATCTCCGAGCCTTACAAACCGCTCTTCAGTGACGGCAGCATCCTTACCGTAGCACCCAGCCTCGAAGCCCGCGCCGGCACGGTTGAACTGACCGGCCACACCCGCCGCCCCGGCATCCACGATCTCGACAAAGTGCCTTCCCTTTCCGCCCTGCTGTCCAACGATAAGGTACTTGGCCCCGATATTTACCCGCTCATCGGCGTAATCGAGCGCTGGGACGACGACCAGATGGCGGCAAAATTACTCGACTTCCCGCCGCTTCTGGTAGTCAAAGGCAAATTCGACCGTGCGCTGCAAGACGGCGATGTCGTCCATCTTTTTTCCCGCGCCGACATTCTTGATCTGCAAAAAATGGCCAGCGATAAACCGCAGGACATTGAACCCGCAGCAGGCTCGGTTGACGACCTTCCCGCACAAAAAAATAAAATCACAGATCCGGTAATGGTATCTTTCCTGACAGAGCGCGCCGCCTTTATCCGCGGCGCCGTCCGCCAGAACGGCGCCTACCCGCTAGCTGAAGGCGCAAGCCTTGAAAACCTAATCGCTGTCGCCGGCGGCCTCACCCTCGAAGCCGCAACAAATAACATCGAAGTCACCTCCGCCTTGCAGGGAAAAAACGGTCAGGCTTTAGGGCGGAGCGGCACCGAGCGCATTCACGTCAATTATTCTGAAGACGACCCATCCGCCATCATGCTGGAACCGGGCGATACCGTGCGGGTTAACCAGAAATTCCACAAAATCGCCGATAACAGCGTCCTGATTATCGGTGAAGTCACCCACCCCGGGCGCTACGACCTGATGCCCGGCGATAAAATGTCCGACCTGCTGCGCCGTGCCGGTGGCCTGACCGCGCAGGCCTACCCAGACGGCGCGATCTTCAGCCGCGAGAGCGAGCGCAAGGCCGAAGAAAGCCGTTTCCGCGCCGCAGCGCGCGACCTCGAACAGGCACTGGCCGTTGCCATGGAAGATCAAGATAATGCCCCCGACACCGCCCAGCTTACCCTCGCCCGCGACCTCGCCGCCGAGCTGCGACAGGTCGAGGCCGTTGGCCGCATCACCGTCGAGGCCGACCCCGGCGCGCTGGCGACCGAGCCGGAACTGGATATATTGCTGGAATCCGGCGACCGCGTCTTTATTCCCAAGCGCCCGCTGACCGTGCGCGTTAATGGCGAGACACTCTCGCCTGCCAGCCTGCAATTCAGAAAAGAAAAAGCGCCGCGCGATTACATCGCCGAAGCTGGCGGCTTTACCTATCACGCCGACAAAGACCGTACTTTC
>CBDUPU010000272.1:0-2534 GCA_965369185.1 uncultured Rhodospirillales bacterium | reverse complement strand
CGCTGTGCTGCTGCTCATGCCATAGAAGGTTACGTGCTTGTTACCTTTTTCATCTTCGGTGACTTCGCCCTCGCACTGATCGTGGCCGGCAAGCATCCCGCCAAGCATGACAAAATCAGCGCCGCCGCCAAATGCCTTGGCCAAGTCCCCCGGAACGGTGCAGCCGCCATCGGCGCAAACCAGACCTTTGAGGCCGTGCGCCGCGTCGGCACATTCGATTACGGCGGAAAGCTGCGGGTAGCCCACACCAGTCATCTTACGGGTGGTGCAAACACTGCCCGGACCAATACCGACCTTAACGACATCGGTGCCACTCAGGATCAGTTCTTCGGCCATTTCACCGGTGACAACATTACCGGCCATGATAGTGATGTCTGGCATTTTCTTGCGCATCCGGCGAACGAACTCTACGAAAGGCTCGCTATAGCCGTTGGCAACGTCGATGCAAAGTTTATCAATGCCTTTACCACTTTTTTGCAGGTCGGTGGCGAGGAACTGATCGAGTTTTTTCTCGTCATTTTCATTCACGCCGATGCTATACCAGACGTTTTGGCTGCCGTTTTCTTCGTAGAACTTTACAAGTTCTTCAAGCGGATAGTGCTTGGTCAGCGCAACGGACATGCCATTACCGTCTTCTTTAAAGGCGCGCGCCATTGCCATCGTGCCGACGCCGTCCATATTGGCCGCGATAATCGGCACGCCGGTAAAGCTGCGCTCGCTCCATTTAAATTTGTAGGTACGGTTGATATCGACTTCTTTGCGACTTGCAAGAGTCGAGCGTTTGGGGCGGATCAGGACATCTTTAAAGTCCAGTTTGACGTCTTCTTCTATACGCATGATCGTCCTTACTTCGGGCTATTTAACCTATTTAAAAATTGAGGATGCGGCCTCCTGCGAGGCCCGTTTTTTCGCTATATCACTCTCGACGCGCTCGATTTCGGCTTTTAAGTCCTGAATATATTCTTCGAGCTCGTGCACCGACATATTTTCGAGGTTGCGCGGAAACGTGCCATCAGGCTTCTTCCGGGGCAGATCATCATCAAACATCGGTTCCTCCGCTTGTGTTTTGAGCAAAAGCGCCTCACATTAAGGCGAAGAACAAGAAAAGGCAAATTTTTATGCAGGCAGTAGAAATTAGCGAATTTGGCGGCCCGGACGTTCTTAAGCTGACCGATCGCCCTACCCCCGCACCAGCAGAGGGCGAGGTACTGATCCGCGTCCATGCGGCAGGCGTTAACCGTCCCGATGCTATCCAGCGCGCAGGCAAATATCCGCCGCCGGCGGGCGCAAGCGATCTGCCCGGTCTGGAAGTCGCCGGAGAAATTATCCAGTCCAGCAGCGATGAATGGCAAGAAGGCGATAATGTCTGCGCCTTGCTGACAGGGGGCGGTTACGCAGAATACGCCGTGGCCCCTGCCGGGCAATGCCTGCCGGTGCCGGAAGGTTTCAGCATGGTCGAGGCCGCGGCACTGCCGGAGACGGTTTTTACTGTGTGGAATAATGTGTTCAAACGCGGCCAGCTGCAAAGCGGTGAAAGCCTTCTGATCCATGGCGGCAGTTCCGGGATCGGTACAACGGCCATTCAAATAGCCAAGGCAGCGGGCGCGCATGTGACCATAACGGCAGGGTCGGAAGAAAAATGCGAGGCCTGCCGCAAGCTCGGTGCCGACAAGGCGATTAACTACAAGCAGGAGGATTTTGTCAGCGTCATCGGCAAAGACCAAATCGACGTGGTGCTGGATATGGTCGGCGGCGATTACGTGCCGCGTAACTTACAGGTTCTAAAGCCCGGCGGACGCCATGTCAGCATTGCTTTTCTGAACGGGGCGATGTCGGAGATCAATATCCCGACGGTCATGCAAAAACGTTTGATCCTTACCGGATCGACCTTAAGACCGCGCCCGGTGGTAGAAAAACAGGATTTGCGAGACGAGATAAAGGCGCGCGTCTGGCCCTGGATCAAAGAAGGCAAGCTGCGCCCGGTCATTGATCAGACATTTCCGCTGGCGCAGGCCGCAGAAGCACACAGAGCGCTGGAAGCCGACCATATTGGCAAAATCGTACTGACGACCGTCTGATTTTTTGCTGGCCTTTTAACGGGGCGGGCGTTATATATATGCCATTCCCGACAGCTTGAATTTGAGCTTCGACCTTTGGCCCCGGTGAAAAAGGGCCCGCGGCCCCAGAATTATTTGTTTTACAGGAGAATTTAGATGGCAAGAACCAAACTCGACGTGACCGGCCTGCTGATGCCAAAAGCAACCGCCGTTTGGCTGATTGAAAACACCGCCCTGACTTTTGACCAGATCGGCAGCTTTACCGGTTTGCACCCGATTGAAGTTCAGGCTCTGGCCGATGAAGATGTCGGGCGCGGCATTGTTGGCCGTAACCCGATTGAAAACGGTGAAACCACCCAGGCAGAGCTGGACAAGGCGGAAAAAGACCAAAATTACGTTATGCGTCTTTCCAAAAGCGACCTGCCCTCTGTCAAGCTGCGCGCCAAAGGCCCGAAATACACACCGGTATCCAAGCGT
>CBDUPU010000271.1:0-2536 GCA_965369185.1 uncultured Rhodospirillales bacterium | reverse complement strand
GACATAAATATAGCACAGTTAAACCGCACCACGCAAAAAATATCACGTACTGATTATACCGCTATAATGATTTCAGATAGGTAAAGAACAGGCTTAGAACTGGCTGCAATCCAGCTTTTCCATTTCTTTTTCCGCCCGCATGATGACTGGCATCGCGCCAGACGGGTACTCTTTTTCAAGTTGCGCAAACGTCACGCACGCATCCTGTTTTTTGCCAAGACCGGCAAGCGACATACCCAGCTTCAGCAAATTATCCGGCCCCTTTGGCCCGTTAGGATATTTCTGGTACGCCTCGGCAAAAACCCGCGCCGCACGCTCGAAATTATTACGTACATAAAATGTTTCGCCGAGCCAGTATTTCGCATTCGGTGCAAGGTCGTCCTCTGGATAACGCTCAAGAAAAGTACTAAAGGCCTTTTCCGCCTCGTCATAGTTACGGTTGCGCAGCAGAGCAAAAGCCTGATCATAAAGCCCGGCAGGATTATCCAAAGCACCAGATCCGGAGACATCAGGCGCGCCAAAAGACGGCGCAGCAGAAACGCCCTGATCCTGAGGCGCAACTTCGCCGGCATCACCCCGTCCACCGACACCGCCCGGAGTCTGGCGCAAAACGCCAAGCTGCCCCATCGAAGATGGCGCTCCTGCGTCTTTTCGTGAAAGCGGCTCTGCCGCAATCTCGCCGCTCCCAGCCGCCCCGGCAGCACTGCCCGGAACACGACCCCATTGGGTCACAGATGGCTGCCCCGGCGCGATACCGCCGCTCGTAAAAGAATTGTCACCACTAATCCCGGCTTTGGCCTCCAGCGTAGCGATCCTGCGCTCCAGCCGTAAAACCAGATCATCCATCTGTTCACGGACCTGCTGGTTTTCAAAACTCTGCTCTTCAATCCGCCCTGTCAGCGTCCGCAGCTCCATCTCGATCTGTTGCAAACGAAGCTCTGTATTGGCAGAGCTTGCACCGCTAACATTTTCCCCGACAGCCAAAGACCCCGGCGGCGGGTTTTCTCCACGGAAAACGGCACGGCTCAGGGTCTGGATTTCATTTTCTATACGGGAAAGACGGGAATTTACGTCCTGCGCTTTGGCAGGAATCCCGATGGCCAGCATCCCGGCCATCAGGCAGGTCGTCAGCAATGTGCGGCGCACAGTTTTTTTGTATGCAAAATTATACACTGTTCGCCGCCCACTGCTCATATTGTTAGTTAGTTAGTTAGTTAACGACCGTCACGCCGCGGCGGTTTTGTGCCCAGGCACCCGGATTAGATCCGAGAACAGCCGGACGCTCTTTGCCGAAGCTGATGGTAGTAATACGCATCGGGTCAATACCCAGCGCCGTCAGGTAGCTTTTAACAGCATTCGCACGGCGATCACCAAGCGCAAGGTTGTATTCACGGGTGCCGCGCTCATCGGCATGGCCTTCAACCGTCAGCGTAACAGCCGGATACTGTTTCATCCACGCGGCCTGCATTTCAAGGGTGCGCTGCGCTTCCGGTGTCAGGTCATAACGGTCATAACCGAAAAACACGCGGTCGCCGACATTCACAACCAGATCTTGCTGAGAACCCGGAGCCGGGCCTTCAAGAACATCACGGTCGTAAACTTCAGTGCCGCCCAGCGGGCCAGCTGCAATTTCGTCACGTTCCTGCACGCGGACATCACCGACATCCGTCGATTTACTCGTAGAACAGGCGGTAACAGCCACCAGAAGCGATAACATCATAATAGTGCGGAAGAACATGCGATAAACTCCTATTTGCTTTGAATGTCCCGACTTTTCTACAGACTTACGCGCACGATATATACGCGAATCTAAACTTATCTAGTTTTATTCCTATACCCGCTTGTATGCAAGGGGTTCCCAGAATATACGCAGAATTACTGACAGTTACCTTACGTCACCCCCGCCTTATCGGCTTTCACCTCATGCGCGACAACAACAAACCGCATCTCTCCGCCCGGCTGCCAGTTAACGAACGGAAAACAGGTCGAGAGCAGCAAAGTACTTTGTCCTTCCTCCTGCGCAACACGGATTTCCGTGTCCATTACCACGCGCAAGTCAGAGACTATATATTCAACCATACGCCCGTCAGACGCCTGCAACCTGACCACATCCCCTTTTTCCAGCTCGTTAAGAAAACCGAAATGGCTATCGCGATGCCCCGAAACCAGACTTATCCCCTTCCCTCCAGGCTTGTTCGAGCCTTCATGCCATCCCGGCGCAAACGCCAAAACCGTACCGGAGGTTCCGCGCATAACAATAAACTCTTTATTCAGCCGCGGCACCGTGATTTGGGCGACCGGCGCGCTATCCATCCACGGCCACGGCTTCGCATCCGCCTCTCCGTCCAGCGTTCGCGCCCAGGCCTGCTCAATCAACCTGGCCGAAAGCCACGCCTTTGCCGGCACGCTCAGCGCCCCGCCAAACTGGCCCAACCCTGCCAGCAGCAAAGCCAGAGCCGTTAATATTATTATTCTACGCCGCATCGCGGATTTCCCTTCGCAAGAAAATCAGGGACATCAGAACAATCATCAGTCC
>CBDUPU010000270.1:0-2552 GCA_965369185.1 uncultured Rhodospirillales bacterium | reverse complement strand
TGTGCCCCCTGCAGGGGCCGCGCTTTTTTGTTTCAAAGAGGAGAATAAATAATGGCACTATCTGATATTGCCCTGTGCAGCCGCGCGCTGATCCGCATTGGCGCTGCGCCGATTACATCATTCAGTGACGGCACCGCGGAGTCTGAAATTGCCGGAGCGCTGTTTGCGCCGGTGCGTGATGCGCTGCTGTCTGCCTATAGCTGGAGTTTCGCCACCGGCCAAATCGCCCTCGCCGAACTGGCAACGCCGCCGCTCGCCGATTACGAGCGCGCCTTCCAGCTTCCCGAAGATTTTCTGCGCGCCATGTCCGCAGGCGCCAACGGCAAGGGCAGGGGGCTGAATTTCCGCATCGCCCGCAACGCCCTGCACACCGACGCCAGCGAGGTGCTGCTGACTTACATCTTCCGCCCGGACGAGGAATCGTTTCCGCCATATTTTGATGCCGCCCTGATCGCGCGCCTCGCGGCGGAGTTCTGTATTCCGATCACCGAAAACACCTCCCGCGCCGAAACCATGTACCGCCTCGCCGAGCGCGAATACGAACGCGCCCGCCAGATCGACGCCCAGCAGGACACACCGGGCCGGATTGAGGATTTCTCACTGATTAACGCGCGGAATTAAAAGGAGGCAAAGCGGGCGTGGATAAAGATGGTTTTCTTATAGGGCTTATTGCAATTATAGCTCGCCACAAGATTTCTTTTGACATAACGCGCCATAGCGCTGTATGACGCTCTTATGACTAAAATTATGAATAAAACAATTGTTGCCCTGAGTTTGGTTGCCTGTAGCGCTTTTGCAACGGAAGAGCCACCGTTTAACCCGGCAAGGACATTGCTGGAGGAGAGCGGTGCGTTGGCTGTCGCTGCCAGCGATACGGTTGCGCTGGATATGTGCCGTTTGGCGACGACCATGGATTTTGCCCATGAGCATGACAAGGCGGCAAAAATATCATTTGCCTACTTTTGTAATGCGCTGGATCCCCGTATGTTTGGCGGCGAAATTCTCTCGCTGGTCAAGGAAACGGCGGAAGAAAATAAAACGGGCGTTGCGCAGGCAAGGGCTTATCTGGAAACGCTTTATCGTCAGCATGAACTGAAAGTCTGTGATGCTTTGATAAGAAATGACATGAAAGGCTTGTCCGTTGCCACGGACAGTATGTGCCGCGCCTTGGGGCATCCGAAGTTTTAAAAGCTTTAAATAGTCTCTGTTACAAACCCGCCTTTTTGGCGGGTTTTTTATTGTCTGATTAAAGGAAAATATCATGACCAGAATAAGACAGGTTAAAACGACCTTCACCGCGGGTGAAGTGTCGCGCTCTCTGCTGGGGCGCAGTGATTTGCGGGCGTATGAAAATGGCGCGCTGAGCTTACGCAATGTGTTTATCGAGCCGACAGGTGGGGTAACGCGCCGCGCCGGTTTGCGCTATGTCGATACGGCGGCGGGCGACGGGCGGCTGATCGCGTTTGAGTTTAGCTCTGACCAGAATTTTCTGATCGTCCTGACTGACAGCGCAGTATCGATCTATGGTGGCGGCGCGCTGGTCACCATGCTTACCGCGCCGTGGAGCGCTGCGCAGATTGCCAATGTCGCTTTTACCCAGAGCGCGGACACGCTGCTGCTGGTGCACCCGGACACGCCGCCGAAAAAGCTCACCCGCAATCCGGGCGGCGTCTGGCTGCTGGAGGACTGGGCGTTCTTTACCGACAATAATGTGATCTACCAGCCTTATTACAAGTTTGCCGCAACCACGGCGACAATCACCCCAAGTGGCACGACGGGCACGATTGCGCTGACCTCCTCCGAAGCCGTGTTCGCGGCGGGGCATGAGGGCACGCGCCTTCGTATCGGCGGCAAGCAGGTCGAGATTACTGATTTTGACTCGCCGACCGTCGTGACCGCGACGGTGATCGAGGAGCTGGCCACTATCGACCCGACGATTGACTGGGAGGAACAGGCCTATTCGCCGGTGCGCGGCTATCCGGTATCGGTCGCGTTTCATCAGGACAGGCTGGTGATCGGCGGCAGCCGTGATCTGCCCAACCGTCTGTGGTTTTCCAAGTCAGGCGATTTGTTTAATTTCGACCTTGGCAGCGGGCTGGATGATGAAGCGATCGAGTTCGGCATTCTGTCCGATCAGGTCAACGCCATTCGCGGCATTTTTTCCGGTCGTGACCTGCAGGTCTTTACCTCCGGCGCAGAATGGATCGTCACCGGCGAGCCTCTGTCCCCGGCCAGCGTGCAGATCAAGCGCCAGACCCGCATCGGCTCGGCCACCACGCGCTATATCCCGCCGGTCAGTGTTGACGGCGCGACTTTCTTCGTCGCCCGCAGCCGCGAGGAAGTGCGCGAATTTATCTTTACCGACCTCGAGCAGGCCTATAGCGCGTCGGAACTGTCGGTCGTTTCGCGCCATATCGTTAGCAAGCCGGTCGATCAGGATTACGACCAGCGCCAGCGCCTTTTGTTCATCGTCCGCGAAGACGGCAAATTCGCGACCCTGACCAGCTTCCGCGCCGAACAGGTCGCAGCATGGACGCTGCATGAAACGGACG
>CBDUPU010000269.1:0-2573 GCA_965369185.1 uncultured Rhodospirillales bacterium | reverse complement strand
AGTCCTGATCGAGATAGCGGGTCACAAAGACCAGCGCAATGCCTTCACCGGCACCGCGATCCATGCGGACGGTCTTCATCGCGCCCCAGCTGTCAAACCCCATGGCGCTGGTGAAAAAGTTTTTGCCGTGCAGGACGCATTGGTCGGTGCTGGTCATATGGGCTCTGGTTTTGGTGTTCCCCTTAACGTCACTGCCGCCGGCCCACTCCGTCGCCCAGGTGCCGCCGACCATGGTCTTGCCGTCAGTGCGCAAAAATTGCGGCAGGAACTTGTCACGTACAGCTGCCGGGGCACGGCCGGCCAGAACCAGCGCATCCGGGTGCGTCATCGCCAGCGGGCAGCCTGTCGAAATATCGGTATAGGACGCCATATATTGCGCGAGAAAAGCCAGCATGTGCGGCTCGGGCTGTTTCGGGTCAAAACATTTGGCAAGAATGCCGTGGCGGTAAAGCTCTTGCTGGCAGTCCTTGTAACGATCATTCAGAACAACCTGACCAATCCGTTCGGTGGGGGCCACGGTGCGGTCGAGCACGCGCAGAAGCTGCGGCGGGGCAATGCGCTCGCTATATTCCGCCTGTTCGTCAAGCTGACCGGCACAGAACGCACCCAGCATTTCCAGTGTCGCTTGCTGGCGTTGCAGCAGCCCCGGATAAACCCGCGCAAGATAACGAACCAGATTACGGTCATGCGTAAAATTATTAAATCCTCGCGCCTGCTCTGGATATTGTAGCGGCGCCGACCGCGCAGTACTTTCTGGTTTCGACATGGCTTACTTCCCTAACATTTCTCGTTTTTTACAACTATGAAAAATCTTTAACATAAGCAAGTTATGGATAAAATCTTTTATTTCACAAGCAATTCTGGTAAATAAAACGATCACAAGAGTAATTGATGCTAATAAACTTAGGCGTTGGAGAAAAACGAATGAAAAGCGTACTGGTTCTTGCAGTTCTTTTATTTACGGTCTCTGCTTTAACTGGCTGTAATACCGTTGAAGGCATGGGGCGTGACATTGAAAAAGCAGGTCAGTCGATTCAAAAAATGTAATTTCAAAAAAGAGGGCGTGTAAAATAATGAAAATTCTAATCTCAATCGCGTTTTTACTGGTACTGACGATTAACCCGGCATTTGCTGCTGAATCCGATCCTGATTTTGGCGGCAACTATTTTGCCAACAGCCAGCTACCCGGCTTTTCAGATCCGGTGATGAGCAATGATATGGACGCCGCCGGCCTTGCAAACATCGAGCCCGCCGCCGGTGATGATATGCAAATCGATGAGGCTGAAGACGGCATGCCCGTACAAACCCAGCACGAAACCGCCCCGACTATGCCAACAGACGGCATTGAAACTCTGGTTGAAGAAGACGAAATTTAAGACCGGGCGCAGTTTCTGCCTACTTTAAAATCCCCGTCAGAGCGGGGATTTTTTATATCTTCTAACCGGTCACGCCCTTGCGCAAATCAAGGATCATTTTCTGCCGCTGCCGGTAAAGTTCCTGCTCGATACCAACGACATAGACATGCGGGTTTTTCAACCGTTTATGCGAAGCATCAAGTTTGGCAAGGCCGTCCAGCGCCCGCTTCCTGCCTTCGTGCACCGTTTCCGGCGCCGCCACCAGCGCACCTTTATCAAATAACGGCTGAAGCGGCCTATAGGTTTCGGTCTGTACATCAAACCGCTTTCGCAGCGTATCGTTGGTTTTGCGCACCGAAATGACGGGGCGGTTAAGCCTGCCGTCAGTCACCGGATCTACGTCATGTGCTGAAATGATGGTGTCGCCGTCATAGCGGGCACTGCCTTTATCATCGCGCAGAATATAGCGCAGCACGTCCAATTCTCCGGGGATCGTGGTCTTGTCAGCATCTTCTGACAGCTTGATTACGTTACGAACAAACGCCTCATCCGCCACATGCTCGCCTTTGGCAATTAGCGTACGGGTTGCGTCAATCTCCTGCTGGCTTAGCTGGCCGCCATACACGGCGCCGAGCTTATACACCGCCCCCAGCGCCGGTTGCGCCTTTGCAGTCACAAGATTGGTGCCGACGCCCCACAGATCGACCATGCCGCCCTGCGCCTTGATACTGGCGATGGTTTCTTCGTCCAGATCGTTGGAGGCGATGATTTTAGCATCGTTAAATCCGGCATCATCCATGATTTGCCGCGCCTGCCGCGACAGCCAGGCAAGGTCACCGGAATCAAGCCGGATACCTTTCAGCTTGATGTCCTTTTCCCGGCAGGCCTGCACCGCCTTTTTGACGCCTTCGACTGTATCGTAGGTATCGACAAGGAACACGCCGCTATAAGGCATGGCAGTCGCCCACTCGCGGAACGATTCAAGCTCGTCTTCATACGTCATGATAAAAGCGTGGGCGAACGTGCCTGCCGCCGGAATGCCGTAATACATGGCGGCTTCCATGTTGGAAGTGGCCGCCACGCCGCCAAGATAGGAACCGCGCGTTGATTCAAAACCGCCAATGGAATGCGCCCGGCGCAGGCCAAACTCAAGAACCGGGGCGCCATCCGCGACTTCGGTCAGACGCGAAGCCAGCGTGGCAAACAAGGACTGTGAAT
>CBDUPU010000268.1:0-2619 GCA_965369185.1 uncultured Rhodospirillales bacterium | reverse complement strand
ATGACGCCGCGCATTGGAATCAAACGGCGATATCCGCACAAGACGATGTACGCCATTTTCGGTCTTTAGCCAGCCATAGGCGTTTTCACCCTCGATCTGCAGGGTCGCCGACTTGATCCCGGCTTCCTCACCGTCACTCATCTCCAGAATGGTGATTTTATAGCCATGCTGCTCGGCCCAGCGGCTATACATGCGCATCAGCATCAGAGCCCAGTCCTGCGCTTCAGTACCGCCGGAACCCGCATGAACTTCTAAAAACGCATCATTGCCGTCAACCTCGCCGGACAGCAGGCTTTGCAATTGTAATTTTTGCGCTTTGACATGCAGCTGTTGCAGAACCTGCTCGGCTTCACGGACAATCTCGTCATCGCCCTCTTCCTCGCCAAGCTCGATCATGCCGACATTATCATTCAGGCTGGATTCGACATCACGCACCGTCTCGATTTTTGCTTCGAGACGGGTACGTTCCTGCATAATGCTTTGGGCTTTTTCCTGATCTGACCAGAGACCGGGATCTTCGGAAAGCGCGTTAAGTTCGTCTAGTCTTTGAAGGGCGTTAGGCCAGTCAAAGATGCCTCCTCAGCAATGTCAGCGCATCTTCGATATCGCCAACGATCGCTTGTGTTTCTGCACGCATTGCGTCAATCCCTCGGTACGTTCTCTGATCTGCTTCTCAGCTATGATTTCAAGCAGCTTCTTCAGCTGTTGAATGAGAAATAAAATGGTCAACCATTTTGGCTACGAAATCCTTGCGGGTTTCGTCATTAACTTCGCCTGTAATCAGATTGCCGTCAATATGATAACCGTCAGTTTCCCACATCCCGCCGGCCTGAACGATCACATCGCCCATTTTCTGCGGGCCGGTGACAGTGCGGCCTTTAATCGTATCGGTCAGCACCAGAAGATGCAGCGCATCATCCATAATGACCGCAGGCTTGTTCGCATTCATAAAGCTGGAAACAAAGCGCTTGGTATGACCGGTAAGGTTCAGCTTATCGACGCTGCGTTGCCCGCCCGGAACGACCATGATGGCGTAATCGGCAGATAGCGCAGTGCTCAGCGGCGCATCAACTGCAAAATGGTGTCCCCAGCCTTGACCGTCCCAGCTATTAACCAGGCCGTTTTCAGGGCTGACGATACGCACATTGGCGCCAGCCTCGATCAGTGCTTTCTGCGCGGCTGTCATGTCTTGTTCGGAAAAACCGTTAGCCACTAACATGGCAACTTTTACACCTAACAGGGGTTTTTTCATTGTTCTTATGCTCCTGTGGTTATTGAGTCCTTGTACTTGGAAGATTTCACGGCGAAAAGTTCCGCCGGAAGTCGCAGGGAACATCGACTATTTGCCCTGCCACTGTCAAGAAATATATGTGGCCCTCTCCCAAAAGCCACCCTAAAAGCGGCGCAATGCTTTTACTTTGGCCCCATCCGCTCTAAAATAGCGGGTGTGTGGATAAGGTCGGCCTTATAGCTACCGGTCAAAGCATACATCACAAGATTAATCCCGAACCGGAACGCATGCTCGCGCTGCTCCTCATCACCCTGAATGGCATATAGATAGCGCCCGTCCTGATCTGTGGCCCATGCCGCGGTCCATTCATTGCCACCGACAATGACCGGCGACACGCGATCACGCGCAAATTCCGGATTGCGTTCCGCCCACACTTTGCCACCGGCATAGCGCCCCGGAAACTCCTCCATCAGATAAAAAGACTTGCCCAGCACATGACAGTCATCCTGCGCCTTTGCGCAGCCTTTGACTTCATCCAGCGCACCGATGGCAAGACCGCGATCGACAGCCCGGCGCAGCCATGCCTGCCCGCGCCCGCTTGTTGTCTGATCACGTGTATCAATCACCAGCAAGCCGCCATTGCGCATATAATTATTCAGCGCGCGAATGTCCCGGTCCGAAATCATGCTCTGCCCCGGATCGATCGTCCAGAACAGGATCGGATAAAATGCCAGCTCGTCCCGCGCCGGATCAACCGCGACCGGCGTCACCGGGGACAGCAGGGTACGGGATGCAGGCGCACCCTCTCTCGATTGATTTGCCGGGAGGTTCTCAATAACGGTATTTTCAACTGCCGTACGTTCGAACATCATAATGCCAAGCCCGCGCAAGCCGGCCTCGCTCATTTGATCAAGGTCACTATTACCTGTTCTGATATACGCAAAATACGTTCCGGTTGCCCGTTCAACGTCACTTATAGTATGAGCGCCCCCAACACTTCCGCCAGCCTCCTGCGCGGCGACAGGTGCTGCGGCCTGCGGCAATGCCATCGCGGCGGCGAGAAACAACGCGGAAAGCCCGCTTTTACGAGCCACTTTCTTAAGGATACCGTTTGAAATGGTGCCCTCCCCTGTTCTTATTTTTTATAAACAAGGAATGTTTCTACACCAGAAATTTCCGTATTTCAATCTTCTGAAAAATATTGCCGAAACATAAAGGGGTCCCTTACCAAGATAACGTCACCTCGCCACCGACCATTTCCGCAGATCCGCCAATAACGGAATAGCCCGCTTCAACACGATCCGTATCCAGAAAGCCACCACCACCGGCACCACCGGAGTTACCGCCGCCACCGCTGCCGCCGCCATAGCCGCCTCCTCCGCCGCCGC
>CBDUPU010000267.1:0-2621 GCA_965369185.1 uncultured Rhodospirillales bacterium | reverse complement strand
AGTACACGTCGGTTCGCGTGTCAATGTTGTGCACGTGCCCGGAGGCCTGCTCAGGACTCATATGACTCGGCGTACCCATAACCTGGCCATAGCGCGTTTCGGTGGGGTCGTCGTTTAACGTGGCATCCAGCGCCTTGGCAATTGCATTCACAGTAAAAGCGCTCAAGGTCGCCGCGCCGTCAGCGGCACCGAGATGCTGATAGAGCCTTGCATCCCAAGCATCGCGGTCTAGAGATTTAGGCGTTTTAGCAGCAAAAAACGGGTTATTAAGGCACTTGGCAAGAACGTCCTGATCGATCTTGCCCTGCCGTGCCAGCATTCCGTCTTTATCATAGGGGCGATTAAGATGCTTCTTCACCCAGTCGTCCAGCAAGGCATTGCCAGGACCGGTATCAAAGGCGATCACCTCGCCATTCCGGCCAAGATAAGTGACATTGGACACGCCGCCGATATTCAAAATCGCGACCGGCTTCTCCAGCGCGTCCGCTTCGGCGCGGGCATGATGGTAAAGCGGCAGCAGCGGCGCGCCCTGCCCGCCCTCCTTCATATCGGCGGAGCGAAGATCATTCACCACATCAATCCCGGTCAGGCGCGCAAGCATGGCGCCATTGCCGATCTGCCAGGTAAAAGCATTGTCCGGATCGTGATAAAGCGTCTGCCCGTGAAAGCCGACCACGTCAATATCCTGCGGGTTCATCCCCGTTTTACCGAGAAGCCAGTCAACCGCAGCGGCATGGGCGCGGGTCATTTCAATTTCGACCATGCCGATGCGACCATCAGGATCGGTTTTCGCACCAAGGCACGCGCGCAATTTTTCGCGCAATTCTTCGTCATAGGGGATGGAAACAAAGCCAATAACCTCGACATAGCCGTGACCATCGGTTTTAATCAACGCCGCATCGATCCCGTCAAGCGATGTTCCCGACATCAGGCCGATTGCGGTATAGACTTTCTTTTTCTCCATGATTATATAATCCTATGAAATCTGAATTCCTTAAAATAATGCATGAACGCGGCTTTGTACACCAGTGCTCTGATCTGGAAGCACTGGATGAAAAGCTGTCCCAGGGAACCCAAAGCGCCTATATCGGGTTTGACGCCACGGCGACAAGCCTGCACGCCGGCGGCCTTGTGCAGATCATGATGCTGTACTGGTTCCAGCAATGCGGCCACAAGCCGATAACCCTGATGGGCGGCGGCACAACCAAAGTCGGCGACCCATCCGGCAAGGATGAGAGCCGAAAAATGCTCGATGAGGTCGCGATCGAGAAAAACATTAACGGCATTCAGAGTATTTTCTCCAAATTTCTGACCTATGGCAGCGGCGAAACAGACGCGATGATGGTCAATAACGCTGACTGGCTCGAAGCACTGAACTATATCGAGTTCCTTCGAGATTTCGGCCCTCACTTTACCATCAACCGGATGATGAGCTTCGAATCAGTCAAACTGCGGCTCGACCGTGAGCAGCCTCTGACCTTTCTTGAGTTCAACTACATGATCCTGCAGGCCTATGATTTTGTCGAGCTGCACAAACGCTTCGGCACAATTCTGCAAATGGGCGGCTCCGACCAGTGGGGCAACATTATTAACGGCGTCGAGCTTGGCCGCCGCACAATACAGGCAGGGCTGTACGGGCTGACCACCCCGCTGCTGACCACAGCTTCTGGCGCGAAGATGGGCAAAAGCGCATCTGGTGCCATCTGGCTGAATGCCGACATGCTGTCGCCCTACGATTTCTATCAGTACTGGCGCAACACCGAAGATGCCGATGTACCGCGCTTCCTGAAGCTCTTCACAATCCTGCCGATGGACGAGATCAACCGGCTCGCCGGCCTGCAAGGGGCAGAAATCAACGAGGCCAAGAAGACCCTCGCTTTTGAGACAACCCGTCTGTGCCATGGTGAGCAGGCAGCAAAAGAAGCGCAGGAAACCGCGCAGAAAGTATTTGAACAAGGCGGTGTTGGCGGCGACCTGCCCTCGATAGAGATTGAAAAAGCACGGCTATCACAAGGGGTGGCCTTGCTGGATCTTCTCGTTGAGACCGGGCTGGCATCCTCAAAAGGGGAAGCACGACGTCTGGTTCAGGGCGGCGGTATAAAACGCAATGACGAGCAAGTTAAAGATCCTGCCTACGCATCAACCGAAGCCGACTTGACCGGCGAAGGCTATATCAAGCTCTCGGCCGGTAAAAAGCGTCACGCGCTGGTAAAAGTGAAATAATTCAGGATTTCGGGCAAGGGCCGTTCGCATGGATACCGATCAAAATCGGCTGCGGCGGCTTGCGCATGATAACCGGCTCGCCCCTAACGGCGCAGTAAGTCTGCCCCTCTTCCAGCCGCTCAAACAACGCGCTGGAGCTATTACGAAGACCACCGCGAAGCACAAAAACCTTCCCGTTAATATCCTCAACAGTCAGCGGTTCGCCCGTACCATGCGGATCGGCTGCGTACTTTTGCGCAACCGTGAGATCAAATTTCTGCGTGTTAAAATGGCCAGCAGAATCGGCAATAACAACGCCAATCGCAGCGACAGCAAACAGAGTAACAAGCCCTGAAGCGATTCCAATTTTTTTCATAACATCCTCGCAATTCTTCAGCAAGGATTAGCCCAAACCAGAC
>CBDUPU010000266.1:0-2641 GCA_965369185.1 uncultured Rhodospirillales bacterium | reverse complement strand
AGACTCGTTCGAACACCGCGTCCTCGGCCAGCACCGGATGCGGGCGGACGAGATCGCGGCTGGCGAGGTCGATCAGGTGGGCAAAGACGTTGCGCCGCGCGGCGCCGATCAGCGCCCTCGGCGTGTCGGTGTAGACCCTGTCGGTAATCGCGGCGATTGCGGCCGGGGCAATTTCCGTGCCGGCGCTGATAACAGCCGCGGCAATAGGCGGCGGCGTTGGCGGCATTATTGCTAAAATTCTGGGCAGCCAGCATACCGAGCATATCAAAAGGCAGCTTGAAAAAGGCGGGCTATTGCTATGGGTGCATACGAATACGCCTCAGGACGAAACGATTGCCTGCGATATTTTGAAAAAGCACAACGCCCAGCACGTGCATGTGCATGAGATTTCCTGACGCTTTACGCTTTGTAGGTCAGGGCGCTGGGTTGCTTGCGGCCTCTGTTGCCGGAAGGTAAGGCGCGACATCTTCGAGCGTCCAGTCGGCGCCAACCAGCTTGTGTATCATTTCCTGTTCCGAATTAACGATAATGGTTTCGGGCAGCATCGCGGTCTGGAACAGATCGAATGTGATGCGGTTCATCTTGTCATGAATGATATAGACATTGTCCTGCTTTATTGCCGCGGCGTTCTGGCCGGTGAGTCTACCGAGGAATCTCTCTATGCTGTTGGCGTTGGTGTCGCTGGAAATGGCCAGCAGGACAAGGTCGTCCGGGTGGGCGCGGGCGATTTCAAGCAGGCGGGGAAATTCGACAATACAAGGCGGGCACCAGGTCGCCCAGAAGTTGATCACTATTGTTTTTCCGGCAAAATCGCTCGATTGATAGGTTTTACCTTTCAAGTCCTGCATTTCAAAAGCGGGCAGCGCATTGGTCGCGGCCGTCTGGAAAGGCGCGGCTGCGGGAATGGCGGTGGCTATCTTGCTGCGGTTTGACGGCGCGCCGGTCTGGACCAGCATGGTGATGATAAAGCCGAGTATCATGGTCAGAACCAGAATGAAAATATTCAGTTTCATGTCGCTTCCTGATGGTTTGCCGGTGTTTTTGTTAGTGTTTTACGGTGGGCGCGGTACCAGAGCACGCCGATAATTGAAATCTCGGCCGTACAGAAGGCGGCCAGTCCGGCGGCGATGCCGCTGATAAAACCGTAAGAATGCAGCCCGACGCTGAGCAGGTTTACCCCGAACCATGCCAGTGCAACGATAATGCCGAGCGTCGCCATTCCTGCCTGAAAGGCGCGCATATCAAGATGGTTGCCAAGGCGGCCATGATGCAGCCAGACCAGCCAGAGTACGATCAGCAGCGCGCCGTTTTCTTTCGGGTCCCAACCCCAGAAACGCCCCCACGACTGGTCGGCCCAGATGCCGCCAAGCACCGTGCCGACGGCGGTCAGCAGCAGAGAAATCAGCGATAGAATGTAAATGTTTCGTGTCAGCCCGTCCTGTTTGCGGGGAGCGGCATTGCCGCTGCGGAACAGCCAGATATGCGCGAGCGCTGCGGTCAGCAGGCAAAACGCATAGCCTGCGGTAATACAGATGACATGGGTCGCGAGCCAGAAATTTGTATTCAGCACGGCAACGAGAACCTGTAAATCATCGCCGTCCGGCGCGACGACCGGGGCGATAAACAGGATCAGCAGGCTGGCGGCGGCAGCACCGGTCAGGGCGATGGCATCGCGCCGTTTGTATTCGAGCACAATTGCGGCGGCGGCGATGATCAGGCTGACAAATAACAGGGATTCATAAAGCGAGCCGACCGGCGGGCGGGCAAGGATCGCAATCCGCATGATGATCCCGGCACCGTTTGCTGCGGCCCCGGCGAAAAGCGCAAGAGCGGCGGCGGTATAAATAAATTTATTTTGCCGCCATAAGAACAAAGCGCCGAGCAGGACAGCGATACCAAATAACGCAACGGAGAGCTTGAACGGGCTGATGGCGTTATAGACAAGCTCTGTCTTTAAGCGGGCGGCCAGATTGTCTTTACCGCTTTGTTCTATGGCAAGATTATAGGCTTCGGCGCTGGCCTTTTCCCAATTTTGAAGATCGGCGCCGCGATAGGCCTTGGCCATGCGTTGCCATGCGGTCAGAAGTTTCGAGCTATCCGGGCTGCCTTTGCCTTGTCCGAGCAGCGCCCATGGGGCGAGCCATTCGCCGTTTGCGCCCGTCCATTGCGGCGGAATAATCCGGACCAGATAATTGCCCGGCGCGGTCTGCTGGATCTGGCGGTAAGCAAAAGCGAGAGTCGCGAGGGCTTTTTCATCGTCCGTATATTGCGCGATATTTTCACCCTTGTCGGCAAGCAGCGCTTCGAGCCGCCCGAGCATGACCGGCTCCTGCTTTTTCACTTCCAGCCAGATCGGCATGTCGCCATAGGCCTGCATGTTAATATCAAGGCCTTGAGGGACGGTAACTTCCATCGGCAGAAACGGCGCCATTGCCTGAATGATCTGGGCGTAGGTCAGGGCTTTTTCGTGCAGGGTGACAAGCGCTTCCTGATCTGGCGGCATGTTTTCGGCGGCGCTTTGGGCGAGCTTTCGCGCCTGTTCATGGGTGGCCGACAGGCCAGGGCCTAATTCTTCGAGGCTGTATAGCTTGTTATTGCGTTGCGGCAGGTTGAAGCGAACCAGAATTTCCGGGTGGCTGAC
>CBDUPU010000265.1:0-2645 GCA_965369185.1 uncultured Rhodospirillales bacterium | reverse complement strand
TGGGCAGGCGGATATTATTAAAAAAGTCGGCAACAGAGAGAGCCGTTTTTTTACCGTATATTGCTTCTACCGTGTAAAACATGCGTGGTATGATATTTTTTTATGAAAAATAAAGCAAGAAAAGAAGCAGGGAAACGGCGATTTAAGCTGTGCCATTTACTATGAAACCTGCAATAATGCCTCATCATGAGTGGTAATCGTTTCGGCACATTATTTCAGTATCAAACTTGGGGCGAAAGCCATGGCCCGGCGATCGGCTGTGTTGTGGATGGCGTGCCGCCCGGAATTGAGCTGTCCGAGGCCGATATTCAGCAATATCTCGATCGCCGCAAACCGGGGACTTCGCGGCATACGACGCAGCGGCGCGAGCCTGATACTGTGCAGATCCTGTCTGGCGTTTTTGAAGGGCGCACGACCGGTACACCGATCGGACTTGTGATTGAGAATGAAGACGCGCGCTCTAAAGATTACGGCGATATCAAAGACAAGTTCCGTCCCGGCCATGCGGATTACACCTATCATGCCAAGTACGGGCTGCGGGACTATCGCGGCGGCGGTCGTTCTTCGGCGCGTGAAACCGCAATGCGCGTTGCCGCGGGGGCGATTGCCCGCAAGGTTTTGGCGCAGCAAATCGGCGCAGATGTTGTTGTTCGCGGTGCCGTGACCCAGATCGGCCCGCATAAAATCGATAGTGCGAACTGGAACTGGGAGCAGGTAGGGGAAAATCCGTTTTTCGCGCCTGATGCTGCAATCGTGCCGGTGTG
This sequence comes from uncultured Rhodospirillales bacterium, assembly GCA_965369185.1. GTDB lineage: Bacteria > Pseudomonadota > Alphaproteobacteria > Micavibrionales > Micavibrionaceae > UM-FILTER-47-13. The sequence continues at coordinate 1,881 of CBDUPU010000265.1, read as the reverse complement.
GGAAGAATTTCTCGATGGTCGTCGCAAGGCCGGTTCCAGCGCCGGAGCGGTGGTGGAGGTCGTGGCAAGCGGTATCCCGCCGGGGCTTGGTGCGCCGGTCTATGACAAGCTTGATGCGGACCTTGCCAAGGCGCTGATGAGTATCAATGCCGCCAAGGGCGTTGAAGTCGGCAATGGCTTTGAGTGCGTTGCGCTCGGCGGTGAAGAAAATGCCGACGAGATTCGTATTGGCGCTGATGGTGAGCCGGTGTTCCTGTCGAATAATGCGGGAGGGATTCTCGGTGGAATCAGCAGCGGTCAGGATATTGTTGCCCGCGTTGCTTTTAAACCGACCAGCTCAATTCTCACGCCGCGCCGCACGATTGATACGGCAGGCGCTGAAACCGACATTGTCACCAAGGGGCGTCATGATCCTTGCGTTGGAATTCGCGGTGTTCCTGTCGCCGAAGCCATGGTTGCCTGCGTTCTGGCCGATCACTGGCTGCGCCATAAGGCGCAGTGTTTGTAGTCTTTTTGTTATTATTTTTCACCTATCCCAAGGGATATATGCCTTATTTTCCAAAAGGTGTTTATTCCTCCGTGCAAATCGCATACATTCACAACCGTAACGGGGTTTAGAGCACCCGCAACCGTACGGATCAGGAGCGCGTATTTACGTCTTCGCTCCCTCCGGCTTTATTTCAGGTCGAGAGGACGGCGGAATACAAGACCCTTACGGGAAATACGTCGTACGCCGGGTTGCTGGCGGTTCTAACCTCTTGGCATCAAGTCGCCCCGTTTCTTTCTGAGTGTGTGTGTAAATCAGAGTTGGGGATCACGGAATAAATGACACATTTTATTGAAGGGCAGGTGCGAGGCAATCTTATGCGCCTTCGTGTTATGCGCGGTTACAGCCAGAATGAACTGGCCAAGGCAGCCGGTCTTGCGCTGAATCAAATCGAGTCGTTTGAGGACGGGAAGACGACGATAGATTGTTCCAGCCTGTATGTGCTTGCGCAGGCACTGGAAGTGCCGCTTTCCTGTTTTTACGAAGGGCTTGTATTGCCTTGTTCCCCGGAAGGGACGGGTCTGGACATTGATCCGATTGCGATGCTGGAGCTTTTTAAAATGCTGAAAGAGTTTTCGGCGTTAAGCGCGGTGCAGCAGCGGATGGTCCGCGATTATATCGAGGCGTTGCTTGAAAGTGAATCCGGCGGGAAAAAAATTGAAGGCCAGTAAAACATGACAGACGGCGCCTTCATACCGCTCCCTGTCTTGACGACGGTAGTTGGAAATGGCACGTCGTACGCCGGGTTGCATATACAACAAAGTAGGGCTTGTTTTTCGCAGTACCAGTGGTGCGCTTAAATAAATATGCGCCTTGCCACGGACTGCCAACGCATATAGTTTTTTAGGATGAACAATAACTGGTATCGTCGTCGCTCGCTTTTTGCGCAGCCTTCCAAGCCCAAGCCGCCGCGCAAAAAATGGCGGGTGCGTCATGTTATCGCCAGCGCCGTCAAGCGCACCTGCATGGCAGTCGGGGCGATGGTTTTGATCAGCGCGACGATGTCGCTTTTGTTCAGCAATATGCTGATGCGCGAGATGGAGGCTCCGACCTTGCCCGACGAAATGGTCGTCTTTCTGAAGCTTGAAAACGGCATGGTCGAGCATCGCGATGCTGCGGCGGGGTACGGTTTTGGTGATAAACAGCTGACCGCGCGTAAAGTTGTCGATGCGATTGACTACGCGGCGAAGGACAAGCGCGTTAAAGGGATTGTTACCAGAATCGATAACGGCCAACTTAACCTTGCACATCTGGAAGAGTTGCGTGCGGCGATCCTGCGTTTCCGTCAGTCGGGCAAGTTCGCTTATATTTACGGCAGTTCCTATAGCACGATT
>CBDUPU010000264.1:0-2646 GCA_965369185.1 uncultured Rhodospirillales bacterium | reverse complement strand
TGAAGCTTCTGGTACTGGCTGGTCTTGCTGCCTCGGTTGCGCTTTCCGACCGTTATCTGGTGCAGGAAAATATCAATCGTTTCGAGTATCCGATCCTGATCATGTTCGCCGGTATCGGTATGATGATTATGATTTCCTCCAACAGTTTGCTGACGACCTATATGGGGCTTGAGTTACAGTCTCTGGCGCTTTACGTGCTTGCCGCGTTCCGCAGGGATTTCATCAAGTCTGCAGAAGCCGGGATCAAGTATTTCATTCTCGGGGCGCTAGCCTCAGGTTTGATGCTGTTTGGTATCTCCCTGATTTACGGTTATGCCGGTGCGGTCGGTTTTGATGAAATTGCCATGACGCTGCGTGACGGCGAGGCCGAGGTTGGTATTATTGTCGGTCTGGTCTTCCTGCTTGCCGGTATTGCTTTCAAGATTTCCGCTGTTCCTTTCCATATGTGGACGCCTGACGTTTATGAAGGGGCGCCGACATCTGTAACCGCTTTGTTTGCGATTGTCCCGAAAGTCGCCGCGATGGCGCTGCTTATGCGGATTCTTTTCGAACCTTTCGGCTCGATTATTGCTGATTGGCAACAGATAATCTGGTTCCTGTCATTTGCTTCCATGGCGGTGGGTGCTTTTGCCGCCCTGACACAAACTAACATCAAGCGTCTTATGGCTTATAGCTCAATCAGTAATATGGGGTATGCGCTTATTGGTGTCGTTGCCGGTACTGCAGACGGGGCCGGCGCGGTTGTACTGTATATGACGATCTATATGGTCATGACCGCAGGCGTTTTTGCAATTATCCTGATGATGCGCCGCGGCGGTATTGCTGTCGAAGCTATTGAGGATCTTAGCGGTCTGTCGCGTAACAGCCCTATGACGGCTTATGCTATGGCAATCCTGATGTTCTCTATGAGCGGTATCCCACCAATGGCCGGTTTCTTCGGCAAGCTGTTCGTGTTCCAGGCGGCGGTTGCTTCGGGCTTTTACGTGCTGGCCGTGTTTGGCGTTTTGACCTCGGTTGTTGCGGCATTTTACTATCTGCGCGTTATCAAGGTTATGTTCTTTGACGAGCCGATTGATGTTTTTGATCGTCAGGCTTCGTTCGCTAAACGGACCGTGCTTTTGCTAAGTGTCGCTTTTGTATTGCTGTTTATCATGTCTCCGGACAGTCTTGTTCAGACCAGTATTAGTGCGGCTTCGGCGCTGTTTGGCGCGGGATGAGTATCGACTGGCAACTCCATACCTATGCGTCTTTGCCCTCTACGCAGGACTACGTTAAGGAGCTGGCAGAAGAAGGGCTTCCCGAAGGGCTGGTGATTCAGTCGCTCGAGCAGCGGCATGGCCGTGGCCGTCACGGTCGTGACTGGATTTCGCCGATTGGCAATCTGTATATGTCAATTCTACTGCGGCCGGATTGCTCGGTGAGCGATGCCGGCCAGCTGTCTTTCGTTGCGGCTGTGGCACTATCGGCTGCGATGGACACGGTTTTGAGCGGTGATCATAAGAAAACCCTGAAATGGCCCAACGATATTCTGATCGACGGCAAAAAAGTTTCCGGCATCTTGATTGAAAAAGAGGGCGAAGCTTATGCGCTCGGCATGGGGGTCAATATTCTCTCGGCGCCGCAAGATGCGGTTTTTCTGAAACAGTTTTCTGGCGATAATCGTCTGGCGATCCATCCGTTCCGGGATACCGTGCTTGAAAAGCTGGGCCTTTATTACACCAAGTGGAAAGAGGACGGCTTTGCTTCTATTCGTGAGGCATGGCTGGCACAGGCCCATGGACTGAATGAGGCGATTACCGTGAAAGCCGGAGATCAGCAGAAAGAAGGCATCTTTAAGGAGATTGATGACAAGGGCTTTCTTGTGATCGAAACGCAGGACGGTTCAACTGAGCGTTTAAATTCCGGAGAAGTGTTTTTTGGCGCCTAGCCGCCAGATCGTTGCACGGTACGATGACAGGCTATCCTCAAAAAACCTTGGTTTTGCAAGAGCGCGCCTGTATTACTGTCAGGCGCCTTTTTATTAGGAAATTGATATGATTTTAGCCATCGATGCCGGAAATACCAATATCGTCTTTGCCGTATATCGCGGAGAAGAACAGGTCCATAGCTGGCGCTGTAAAACCGACAGCGGGCGCACATCGGATGAATATGCCGCATGGCTGTATCAGTTATTTTCTCAGGAAAGCCTCGGTTTTGATGATATTACCGATGCGATTATCAGCTCGGTTGTACCTGATGCGAATATGCATTTGACCCAGCTTTGCGAGCGGACGTTCGATTGTACGCCTTTGATCGTATCGAATGAAAATGCCGGGCTGGCGATTAATCTGGATAAGCCGGCGGAAATTGGTGCGGACAGGCTTGTTAACGCGGTGGCTGTCGTAAATTTCTATCAGGCGCCGGCTATTGTAATTGATTTTGGTACCGCGACGACGTTTGATGTCATCAACGGCGAAGGTGCTTATTGCGGCGGGGTTATTGCACCGGGGGTCAATCTGTCGATGCAGGCGTTGCATCAGGCCGCGGCCAAGCTGCCGAAAGTCGGTATTCGCAAAACGCCCAAGGTTATTGGTGACGATACGATCAGCGCAATGCAGTCCGGGGTTTACTGGGGCTATGTCGGTATGATTGAAGGCACGCTAAAAC
>CBDUPU010000263.1:0-2647 GCA_965369185.1 uncultured Rhodospirillales bacterium | reverse complement strand
CGATAAGAAATGGCCCGCGGCACCATCCAGGAACCAAACACAGCGCCAATCGCGCCCCAAAGCTGTTCTTCCGGATCAGCCGGAAACGGCTTGCCCAGCTCACGCTCGACCAGCTCTTTATATTCAGCGACAATCTGCTTCCAGCCCTCAGCCGTGACATCTGTGTCCTGCGTAATGCCCTCATCACGCTTATGCGTGTCGAGAATGTCTTCGAAGTCATGATGCTCGACCCCAAGAACGACATCGCCATACATCTGGATAAAGCGGCGATAGCTGTCCCATGCAAAGCGTTCATCGCCGGATTTTTTCGCCAGACCTTCAACAGTTTCATCGTTAAGGCCAAGGTTCAGGACAGTATCCATCATCCCCGGCATCGACACCCGCGCGCCAGACCGCACAGAAACCAGTAGCGGATTTTCGGCATCACCAAAACCGGCGCCCATTTCCTGCTCCAGCCGGGCAAGAGCCTCACCGACTTCTTTTTTCAAACTGTCGGGATAGGAATTCTCGTGGTTATAATAATAGGTGCAAACTTCGGTCGTAATGGTAAAACCCGGCGGCACAGGCAGGTCGATCGAGGACATTTCCGCGAGGTTGGCCCCTTTACCGCCCAGCAAGTTCTTCATTTCCGTGCTGCCTTCGGTAAGACCGCCACCAAAGCTATAAACCCATTTATCCGGCATAATCCTGATTCCTGTTGCTTTCGTTTGCATCGTCACGACTTCACGTCCTTTCTCTGTCCGTTTTCACGTTCGGCTAAACAGCTTGCCACGAACGAAAAACAAGGTGAAAAGTTCCGCAAAAACCGCGGCGCACGGCCATAAAGAGCACTTTACAACCGCACATTTCCAAGTGATTCCAAGCCTAGCTGCTGTTGCGCTGCAATGCCACGGGAATCTTCAAAATTTAGAAAGAAAAGAAAGGGAAAAACCTGGCATCAGGCCGGCGTTAGCGACTTCACCATCATCAGGCACAGATTATCGTCAACCGGGCGCAACTCTCCGGCGCGCACCTGTTCCCGGTCATAGGTAACCCCGAAGCCGTCCGGCACATAACCAAGCTTAACGTATAGACGTTGCGCCGGCCCGAAATCGGCGTATAGCCCGACACTGATTCCGACGTCTTCATGCCCGGCCGCGCGCGCCAGATCTTCGCAATGCGCAATCATCATGCTGGCAAATCCCTGCCGCCGCGCCGCAGGAATAACATTCAAATCCTGGATTTCAGGAATACCGAGCCGTTTATAAAGCGCATATTGCGGAAACCAGTTCAAAATGCCATAGCCGACATCCTGACCGTTCGCCGCAGCAATAAAAATCAGCCTTTTGCCGGCGGCCTGTTCCTGCAGGCAGCGTTCAAAATAACGCTCCCCTTTATGAGAGCCGAGCACCGTCAGCATGTCATAAAGCGCCGGAATATCCTGTTCACAAGCCTGCCTGATCTCCATCAAATACGTCCTGCCCCTTACATATAAAAACTTGAGAAAAATTTGTTTCACATTTGATGCAAAAACACAAAAACTTCATTTTAAACTATTGTAATAAATAACGAATTTTAAACCATCATCTATGTAAAATGAAATTATGTGGCACGATCCGATTACATATCTTGTTCTGGCTATAGCCTTGATCACCGCGGTACTTACGCGCAACTACTGGGGCAGCTGGATCTATACGCTGAGCCGTAACTGGAAACTGCTCAGTTTCGTAACAATTCTCAGCCTGGTCGGCATTACCGCCGTTATGATGCAGCAAGATCTTAAATATAAACTCGCCTATTCCTACTGGCGCGGCAACGTAGCGCAGGACAGCAAGGAAATTGCCTATCAAATACGTCAATGCAAGGAATTCGTATTGGCCAAGGCCAACGGTCAGGAAACGTCTGAATACCACCAGATTTCAGCTGGCCCGGTCAATATCAGTAAAATCAGCAATTACGATTTTTGCGCCCGGACATTCGGACTGAATTTCTGGCAGCATGATATCACCATCAACGGGCAGGACGGCGGTCGCCTTCTGTGCGAAACCTATGCCCGTGACACGTATCGATCCAGCAAGGTTCAGTCCTGGTGCGATACTGTCTTCGCCCCCCGCACCGATACTTCTTCCTCCACTACAAATCATGAGCCCCCTGCAGGAGATCGGGACGTTTAATACGCACAATAAAGACTGAGCCACTACTACACTCCCATACACTCTCGGCAAGCACCGGATAAAAGCCCCCTTATCCGGTGCTTGTCCTTTGCCGCTATTTCCATTACAACCGACCTGTTACAAGCAATAGAGGTCAACCAAAATGGCATTACCACAACAAGATACCGAGATGGAACAGCAGCAAATCGACATGAAAGACATCGTCGCCCTGTGCAAACGGCGCGGCTTCGTATTCCCCGCCTCCGATATTTACGGCGGCATTAACGGCTTTTACGATTACGGTCCGCTGGGTGTCGAGCTGAAGAACAACCTGCGTGATCTGTGGTGGAAGCACATGGTAACGACCCCGCCGATCGGCCCTGACGGTGAACCGCTGCAAATTGTCGGCCTCGACAGCGCGATCATCCAGAACCCGAAAGTCTGGGAAGCATCCGGTCACGTTGGCGGCTTTTCCGACCCGATGGTCGATTGTAAGGAAACCAAGAAACGTTACC
>CBDUPU010000262.1:0-2677 GCA_965369185.1 uncultured Rhodospirillales bacterium | reverse complement strand
ATCGGCAAGTTTGAAGAAGCTAGCGGCGGCACGCTGCTGCTTGATGAAGTTTCTGAAATGCACCCTTTGCTGCAAGCCAAGCTGCTGCGCGCCATTCAGGAGCGCGAGATCACCCGCGTTGGCAGCAACGATGCCGTTAAAGTCGATGTCCGGCTGATTGCAACGTCAAACCGCAACCTTGAAGATTCGGTGCAAAAAGGCGAATTTCGCGAAGACCTTTATTTCCGCCTGAACGTCGTCAATATCCGCCTGCCCGCCTTGCGCGAACGGCGCGCCGATATTGTTCAGCTCGCGCAGTTTTTTGCCGACAAATTTGCCGAACAGAACGGCATAACCAAGAAGAAAATCGCTGCCGAGACACAGGAAAAACTTAAAAACGCCCAGTGGCGCGGCAATATTCGTGAGCTGGAAAACACCATGCACCGCGCCATCCTGATGTCGATGGAAAACGAAATCGAACCGGGTGCGGTCAATACCGAAGGCAGCTTTGGCGGCAGCGCACCGGCCGCTGCGCCGGGCAATGCACCAGACCCTGCCGGGGTTTCCAGCGCCGGTCATACAGCCCCGCCTGCCGCCCCGGAAGCACAACAGCAGCCACCTGCCGAAAACGCTTCAAGCGCGCCCCCTGTACAAAATCAGGGCGCTGTCGAAAACCTGATCGGGCGCACTATTGCCGATGTCGAGCGCGACATGATTCTCAATACCCTTGATCATTGCCTTGGTAACCGCACCCATGCCGCGAACATCCTCGGCATCTCGATCCGCACGCTGCGTAACAAGCTCAACCAGTACAAAGATGAAGGGGTGGACGTCCCGTCAGCAAGCAGCGGCGGGAACTGACGCGAAAACCCGGTCACTATGTTCGTCAAAGCCCGCTTTGGAAATCAGAATTCTTCGGTGTGCAGCCAGCCCGGAGCGGTGCGTAAGCCGTTTTTGCGGGCGGCGTAAGCCGGGCGCGCCTGAATATCGACGCGGCGCCCTTCCTGCCCTTCACCTTCAACGGCCTCGCCTTCTGCGCTGATGGCTATATTTTCAAGCGGGATTCCATACTGGGCCAGCGCGTGCTTGACCGCTATGGCGCGCCGCATTGACAAAACCTTGTTCTGATGCCTGTTGCCCTTGCCGTCTGTGTAACCTTTTAACACAACAGTCCATTCCTCGCGGTCACGGTAGCGCTCTGCAACCTGACTGACCGTTTGCTTTCCTTCGGCATTTAGCGCAATCGAGGCGCTGTCAAAGTAAATGCTGAACACAGTATCGTCATTGACAGGCAGGCTTAAAAGAGAGATCGCTTTATAAAAATCGTCCTTACAGGCGATGCCGGTATCTTCGTCCGGAAAGTCCTCGCGCATGACCAGCCAGCAATCATAACGGCTTTGTGCCATTGCCAGTAAAGACTCGTTTTGCGGAGTATCGAGGTTGGTCAGCGCATCAATAAGCTTGGCACGGGCATCCACTAACTCGGCGGCTTCAAACTCGGGGATATTGCGATCTTCCGCCATATCCGGCGCCACGTCCTGATGGCGCAGCACCCGCCGTGCCTTGGCTAGAAAATACTCGGCATTGTCAGGGTTCTTCAGCTCGTTTTTCTCGTAATCGGCCAGCCCCTGATATTCATTGGCTAGGTTTGCGTGAAAGCCTTGCGGGATATCGAACCCCGGTGCAAAGCTGCCAAATCCCATATCAGACAGGCCGCCTGAACAGGATGTCAGCACGATCATAAGCAGTAACGGAAATATCTTTGCCGTTTTTTTCATAACCTCTTGAGTATTGCTTGTGTTGCCGCATATTATTCATTTCAAGCCAAATAGCAATAAATTCGGCAAAATCCATTCCCATGTCTCTGTTTACAGACAGGGAATAAAACCATGCAAACGATAACGATTTCGACGACCATAGCGTTTGCAACTTGGTGAAAGCCCGCGTAAAATAGTAAAAGAAAGCGTTCTCTATCTTACTTCTTATTCCTTAATCTATGGCAGATACATCGGCAAGCAACGTCCCGTCCACGGGTTTTAACCGCTCCAAGTCTTTCATGACCGGGGCGCTTAACAGCAATTTTTTGCTGGCGATTGCCGTTGTCGCAATTTTGCTGTTTATGCTGGTGCCGATCCCGGCGTTCCTGCTGGATGGCGGGCTGGCAATCTCGATCACCTTTTCGGTGCTGATCCTGATGCTGGTGTTGTTTATCTCAACACCGCTCGAATTTTCGACATTTCCGACTGTGCTGCTGATTACAACGGCGCTGCGGCTTGGCCTTAACGTTGCCTCGACGCGGCTGATCCTGTCGGGCGGGCAAAACGGCACCGAGGCTGCCGGGCAGATTATCGAAGCATTCGGCACATTTATCATTCAGGAAAACTATGTTGTCGGCGCCATTGTCTTTGCGATTCTGGTGATCGTGAACTTCGTGGTTATCACCAAAGGTTCCGGCCGGATTGCCGAGGTCGCCGCCCGCTTTACCCTTGATGCCATGCCGGGCAAACAGATGGCGATCGACGCCGATATGTCCGCCGGGCTGATTACCGAAGAAGAAGCAAAAGTCCGGAGATTGAAGCTGGAACAGGAAAGCAGCTTCTTCGGCGCGATGGACGGTGCGGCGAAGTTCGTTCGTGGTGATGCCATTGCCGGCATCCTGATTGTGTTCATCAATTTGATCGGCGGTATTATTATCGGC
>CBDUPU010000261.1:0-2678 GCA_965369185.1 uncultured Rhodospirillales bacterium | reverse complement strand
GTCGATGTCTTCTTCGCGGCATTGCTGGGTGATTTCCAGACGCGATTTGTAAGCAGGGGCGAGTTTTTCAAAGGCGGCGGGCAGGACTTCGGAAAAGACGCGCGCGCCGAGAGAACCGCCAAGCACTGCGATTTTTAAAGCCCCGTCCGTTTCCTGCACGGGGTAAGGCTTGGAATAAAGCGCGGCGATTTCCTCGCGCACCGGGTTGCCGGTGATGACAGCGCGGACAGCGTCGGCTTCCTGCATTCCTTCGACATGCGCCATCGACAAGGCGATGCGGTCGGCCTTGGGGGCGAGGAAAACGTTGGCGCGGCCAAGCACGGCGTTTTGTTCGTGGATGATGGTCGGGATGTTCTTGCGCTGCGCGGCATAAACGGCGGGAACGGAAGGATAGCCGCCAAAGCCGACAACGACATCGGGCTTGAGGCGGTCGATCAGGCGCTTTGCCTGCAACATGCCAACGCCAAGCGCCGCCGCGCCCTGCACCTTGCCCAGAATACCGGCGCCGAGCGTCCCCGCGCTGATTGTGTGAACCGGGACCTTGCTGAAAATGCCGTCGAATTTACGGCCGCGGCCGTCTGTGGCCAGCTCGACACGATAGCCGCGTGAGAGCAAATCCTCTGCCAGCGCCGCTGCCGGGAACATATGGCCGCCTGTGCCGCCTGCGCTCAGTAATATCAGTTTTGATTTGGTCATGCTCTTACTCTGGTCCCTTTAAACTTTTGCCGCGCCGAATGTCCTGCGCGATACGGCGCTGCCGCGTGCGATTGATGCCCTGACCTGACGCCGCGTCAGCGCCAGCACCATACCCATCGTCCATGAAATAGCAAGCAGCGAAGAGCCGCCATAGCTGACAAACGGCAGGGTCATGCCCTTGGCCGGCAGCAGATGCGTCGAGGAGCCCATATGGATAAACGCCTGTATCCCGAACATGGTCAACAGCGCGCCGGTGGCCAGCACCGCAAACATATCGTTTTGATCCAGAACGCGGTTAAAGCCGCGCAGCAGGATAAAGCCAAAAACCAGCAGCAGCGCGCCGACAAAGACAAAGCCCAGCTCCTCCCCGGCAACGGCGAAGATAAAATCGGCATGGGCATCAGGCAGGCCGAGCTTGACCGTCCCCTGCCCCGGCCCGGTGCCGAGCAAGCCGCCATTCTGAAAGGCCTCAAGCGATTTTTGCACCTGATAGCTATCACCGCTGGAAGGGTCAAAGAAGCGGTCAACGCGGCTGTGAACGTGGTCAAAAGCGAAATAGCTGGCAACAAGGCCGAGCACACCGACCACGACCAGCACGGCAACGATTGACAGCGGCAAACCGGCGAGAAAAATCAGCGCGCCGTAAATACAGCCAGTGACAAAGGTCATGCCAAGGTCGGGCTGCAGCAGCAAAAGCGTGATAATCAGCAGGAAAAGACCGGCCGTGATTTTTCCGCCGGGAAAGGCGGGGTTTTCTTTTTGCCGGGCAATGAACCACGCGCCAACAACGGCAAAGGCCGGCTTGACGAACTCGCTCGGCTGCAAAGACAGGCCGGGCAAATGAATCCAGCGCTGCGCGCCTTTGATCTCTGTGCCCGTAAAAAGGACAATGACAAGGGCGAAAATACCGCCGACCAAGGCGATGCTGGCAACGCGCCAGACATTACGCGGGCTGAGCAGCGAGGTGCCGAACATAATGACCATCGCCGGAACAAGGATAACCAGATGGCGCTTCACGAAATGATAGGAATCAAGGCCGATACGCTCAGCCACAGGCGGGCTGGCGGCGGCGACCAGAACAACGCCGAAGATCACCAGCGTCAACAAGGCGGCCAGCATCCCGCGGTCAACTGTCCACCACCAGCGGCCAAGAACAGATTGATCGGTACGGGAAAAAAGTGCGCTCATTCCGGCTCCTCGCTGAGGGCATTCACAAGTTCGGTGAAGGTATCGCCGCGTTCTTCAAAACTTTTGAACTGGTCAAAGGAGGCGCAGGCAGGGGACAGCAGTACAGTGCCGGTACCGCCGGGCGCGCCGCGCTCATTTTGCGCAAAACGGTGCGCTTCGGTAACGGCATGTTCCAGCGTCGCGCAGAAATTATGCGGCACGCCGTGATTATCAAGCCATGTGCCGAACTCGTCCATCGCCTCGCCGATCAAAAAAGCATGGCGGATACGTTCGATATAAGGCTGCAACCCTTCAAGCCCGCCCTCTTTCGGGCGACCGCCGACAATCCAGTAGATGTTCTTGTAAGAGGCAAGCGCACGCCCGGCGGCGGCGGCATTGGTTGCCTTGCTGTCATTGATATAGGCAACGCCGTTGATCGTGCGGGTCAGGAACTGGCGATGTTCCAAACCCGGAAAAGTTTCCATCGCCGCCATAATTGCGTCCGGCTCCAGACCGAGCAAACGGGCCGCAGCGTAGGCGGCGGCGATATTCTGATGGTTATGGATGCCGGGCAGCGCCGCCATTGTCAGCTCCTTGATCTCGACAGGATCGCTGTACATGGCTTCAAACAGATGCGCGTTTTCGACATAGACGCCATCTTTCAAGGCGGCGGCCGTGCCAATCGGGAAACACTCGCGCTCTCCCGACTCTTCGACAATCTTGTACATTTTGCGCGATGGCTCGTCATCAACGCCGATGACTGCCTTGCCGGGGCCGCGGAAAATACGCCTCTTGGCCTCGGCATAGCCCTCCAT
>CBDUPU010000260.1:0-2696 GCA_965369185.1 uncultured Rhodospirillales bacterium | reverse complement strand
CAAACTGTTCGCCGCGGTCGTCGATACACCCGGCGGCCTGAAAGTGATGACGATCCACTCTTTCTGCCAATCTGTTCTGGGGCGCTTTCCCGTTGAGGCAGAATTACCGCCCCATTTCAAGATTGTCGATGATGCGCCCGCAGCCGAACTTCTGTCCCGCGCCCGCGACAGCGTGCTTGACAACGCGCGCCAGTCTCCTGAATCGCCGCTTGGCAAAGCAGTACGCCGCATCGCCGCCGAACAGAATGAAGAGCAGTTTGGCCGCCTCCTGCGCGGCCTGTGCGGTGAACGACTGCAACTTGCGAAAGTCGGCGGTGATTTTCACGCCCAATTATGCGCCCTATTCGGACTAAGCGAAGATGACGACACCGAAAACCTGCTAGAGACTGCCTGCAGCGATGCCAACTTCGCAAAAGATGCCCTTTACCGTGCCTGCAAAGCGCTCGCAACCGGCAGCGACAAGGACCAGGAGCGCGGACTGGATATTCAGCTCTGGCTCGATGCCGTACCGCAAGAACGGGCAGATAACATCCAGAAATATTGCAAAATTTTTCTCACCCAAAAGGGCGAAAAACGAAAAAGCTATGCCACCAAAGGCGTTCTTGCCGCCGATCCGGAAATTGCCGATATTCTGGCCGCCGAGGCCGAGCGCCTGATTGCCCTGCAGGATAATCTCAATGCGCTAAAATGCGTACGTCTTACCGGCGACCTGATGCTGATTGGCCGCGCTATTATTGACGGCTATCAAACATTAAAGGAAGCGCGCGGCTTGCTGGATTATGATGACCTCATTCTCAAAACACTCGGCCTGCTAAAGCGTACGGATATGGCGCCATGGGTTCTATACAAGCTTGATGGCGGTCTGGATCATGTCCTAATCGACGAAGCGCAAGACACCAATCCCGAACAGTGGCAAATCATCCAGAATTTATGCGAGGATTTCTTTAGCGGCGAAGGCGCGCGCGAGGACATTACCCGCACCATTTTTACCGTCGGCGATGAAAAGCAGTCCATTTACAGCTTCCAGCGCGCCGCGCCGCATGAGTTTCAGCGCATGCACACCTATTTCGCCGAAAAAGCGGCGGCGCAAGAAGAAAAAATGGACACTTCGTTCCGTTCTGCACAAACCGTTCTAGATCTGGTCGACAAAGTCTTTGAGCCCCCCGCCATTCGCACGGGGCTAGGCCGTGATATCGTTAAACACCACAGCCACCGCACCGGCCACGCCGGCATTGCGGAATTGTGGCCAGTCTTCGCCCCCGATGAAAATGCCGCCATCGACGATGAACCATGGACACCGCCCACCCGCATAATTGAGGCGCCATCAGGACAGGCGCGCTTGGCCGAATATGTGGGCAAGACCATCAAAAGCTGGCTTGATAACGGCGAAATCCTGGAATCGGCCGGGCGCAAGGTTCGCCCCGGCGACATTATGGTTCTGGTGCGTACACGTACAGCCTTCGTCAACCAGCTTGTTCGCGCGCTTAAAACAAGAGACATTCCGGTAAGCGGCGTTGACCGCATGATCCTCGGCGAACAGCTCGCCGTCATGGACCTGCTTGCCCTTGCCCAGTTCGCCCTGTTGCCGGATGATGACCTCAGCCTTGCCTGCGTGCTGAAATCACCACTTATCGGTCTGGATGAAGACCAGCTCTTTGAACTCGCCTATAACCGCAGCTTTTCTCTTTGGAATGCGCTTGAAAAGGCCAAACCAGATATTGCCCTATGGCTTAATGACCTGATCCGTCACGCTGCCGCTGACCATCCTTACGAATTTTTCAGCCGGATACTGCAGCGCCCCTGCCCGGCTGATGAAATAAGCGGCATGCGGGCAATGCTGAAGCGCCTTGGCGAAGATGCTGTTGATCCGCTTGATGAATTTCTGAATGCCGCACTATCTTATGAGCGCGACAATATCCCGACCCTGCAGGGTTTTCTCGTCTGGCAGAAACAGGGCGACCAGACGATCAAACGCGAACTTGAAGAAGCAGGCGGCGCGGTACGGATTATGACGGTGCACGGCTCCAAAGGACTGCAAGCGCCGATCGTCATCTTGCCCGACACGACACGTACAGGCTCCTCGAAAAAGCTCGATAGCCTGCTGTGGCCGGACAAGACCGGGCTGGACATCCCTTTATGGGCAGCGCGCAATGAAGAATACCCCGAAAAGTATCGTCAGGCCCGCGCCAATCTGGAAGCACAGCAAGAAGAAGAATATCGCCGTCTTCTGTACGTTGCCCTGACTCGCGCTGAAGACAGGCTGTATATCGCCGGCTGTCAGAGAAAGAAAAAGCCGATTGACGAATGCTGGTATAATTATATCGCGTCCGCCTTTGATAGCCTCGAAGGCGTAGAAGAATGGCAGGACGAAGAAGGCCGTACCATCAAGCGTTTTAGCGCCCCCCAAACCGCGCCCGTCAAAACAAAAGACGAAGTCCATGAGGAAGAAAACAAGCCTGATCTGAGGAATTATGACTGGCTGTTTAAAAAAGCCGGCGCCGAGCCTGTACCGCCGCAGCCTTTGACGCCATCACGGCCGTCCGAGCCGGAACCTGCCGTACGTTCGCCGCTTTCATCAGGCGAGCAGCACCGTTTCAAACGTGGCAATCTGACGCACAAGCTGCTGCAAATTCTGCCCGACCTGCCGGCTTCAGAACAAGAAGCCGCCGCAACCGGCTTTATATCCCGCCCTGCCC
>CBDUPU010000259.1:0-2723 GCA_965369185.1 uncultured Rhodospirillales bacterium | reverse complement strand
GGATGCCAGTTCGGTATCCTTCGCAGTCAGTATGAAGCGGGCACAATGCGCACTGTGGAGATTGCGGCGTGCAAATGGTCGCGCCAAGATCCATCATCGCCTGCGCAAAGCAGCCCGGCCTGTCCGTGCGGCCTTCGGACAAAAGCGCCGCGTGACGTTTAATAACTGGTTTGCTGTCCGGAAGCGGCTCGGTAATCGCAAAATAGCGTGAAATCACCCGTTCTACGTTTCCATCAACGACAGTGGCCGGAAGGTCAAAAGCGATTGCGGCGACTGCAGCGCTTGTGTAGTCGCCTATTCCCGGAAGCTTCTTCAAGGCATCCTGCCCCGCCGGAAAAGCGCCGTTCATTTCTGATGAAACGAGCTGGGCGCATTTGTGCAGGTTGCGCGCGCGCGCATAGTATCCAAGCCCCGCCCAGGCTTGCATAACCTCTTCCTGATTTGCGTTTGCAAGATCATGGACCGTCGGCCATTTGTCCACAAATTTTACGAAATAGGGGATAACTGCCGCGACAACTGTTTGCTGCAACATTATTTCTGAAAGCCATACGTGATAAGGATTGGCTGTTTCCGGCGAGCTCGCGCGCCATGGCAAGGTACGCCGATGCCGGTCGTACCAGGCAAGCAAACCGGTGCGAAATGCATCTATATCGCAAATTGGGTTCTTGCGGGCGGCGGTCACAGCTAGCATACTCCGCGGAGTTTTCATTTTATTTTTAGCGGTTTTACCTGACATGAACGGCCTGCGCCTTCTATCTGAAACGATTCCAAAAGTAACCGACAAGGTTTTCGCGCGGAAATATATCATGCTTGGCAGACTTGTCACGCGTTGGGAGGATATTGTCGGGCCGGAGCTTTCCGACAAAACACAGCCTGTAAAAATCCGCTACATAAAACGAAAAACCAAAGGTGAAAAACCGTCTGCTTCTCTTGATATAGCAACAACAAGCGCTGATGCTACCCTGCTCCACTATCAGAAAGACCTGATACTGGAACGCATAAACCAGATTTTTGGTGACAGCTGGATCAACTCTATCCGGTTTGTACCATATGCCGCTAACGCAGTTCAAACCGCGCCAAAATTGAAAAAAAGGCAGAAACCCTTGACGCCGAGGGAAAAACAGAATTTATCTAGCGTGCTTGAAACCATTGAAGATCCTGACCTACGGGAAAAACTTCAAAGTTTGGGCACGGCAATTTTGCAAGACAGGCAATCTTAGATTATATATTTCCCACTGTTCTATAGCGTAGAGAGGAAACAATGAAAGTAACGGCAATCACCTTACGACCGGGTAATGTGATCGAATATAACGGCAAGCTATGTGTTGTAACGAAATACGACATCATCCAGCCGGGTAAAGGTGCTTCGGTCATTCAGGTGGAAATGCGCGATCTGCGCGGCGGGTCCAAGGACAATGTTCGTTTCCGTACGCAGGAAACTGTCGAGCGTCTGCGTCTTGAGCAGGATGAGTACCAGTATCTGTATCCCGAAGAAGATAATTATCACTTCATGCACAACGAGACTTACGAGCAGGTTTCCGTTCCGGCTGATGTCATCGGCGAGCCGAAACAGTTTTTGCAAGAAGGCATGGTCGTAACCATCGAGACCTACGAAGGCGAGCCGCTGAGCGTTGCGCTGCCTGCACAAGTGACCATGGAAGTCACAGAAGCCGACCCTGTTGTTAAAGGGCAGACCGCATCATCTTCTTATAAGCCGGCTGTTCTTGAAAACGGCACACGCGTTCTGGTACCGCCGCATATCGAAGCAGGCACGCGCATTGTTGTCCGCACCGAAGATGCTTCTTATGTTGAAAGGGCAAAAGACTAATGGCGCTTTCCCCAAATATGAATGTAATGATCAAGGCGGCTGAAAAGGCTGCCCGGTCACTCGTCCGCGACTTTGGCGAAGTTGAACAGCTGCAGGTGTCCCGCAAAGGACCGGGGGATTTTGTGTCTGCCGCCGATTTGCGCGCGGAAGAGATCATCTTCAAAGAGCTTAGCCGCGCCCGCCCTGAATACGGTTTCCTGATGGAAGAGCGCGGGGCTGTCGGTGAAAAAGATGCTGAGAATGTCTGGATTGTTGATCCGCTGGACGGCACGAGTAACTTCCTGCATGGCATTCCGCATTGGTGTATTTCCATTGGTTTGCAGGAAAAAGGCGAGATTGTAGCCGGCCTGATTTACGACCCTGTTAAGGATGAGTCGTTCCGCGCAGAAAAAGGTAGCGGCGCATTCATGCGCAACAAGCGCCTGCGAGTTTCCGGACGGACGGCAATGGAGCCATCCATGTTCGCCACCGGCCAGCCGGCAACCGGCGCAGCGCCCGAGGCGCTTTTTGTGCGTGAATATAAGTCTATCTTGCGCCGTTCGCGGGGCATACGACGTTTTGGCTCAGCGGCGCTTGATCTGGCCTATGTTGCTGCCGGACGTTATGAAGGCTTCTGGGAGCGTGGCTTGAAGCCATGGGACATGGCTGCCGGACAGATCATCGTCAAAGAGGCTGGCGGTCTTGTTACGGATATGGACGGGCGCTCTGACCCTGTTCACCGCAACAGTATTCTTGCGACGAACGGCCATCTTTATGATGAGGTCCGCAAAGTATTGAGTGAAGCAAAACAGGACAAAAATGCGGCATGACGGTTTTAAAACCTGTCTATTCCTGATGTCCCTGCTTATTTGCGGGGGCGCTTTGCCTGTTGCCGCGCAAGATAATGGCGGCTCAC
>CBDUPU010000258.1:0-2738 GCA_965369185.1 uncultured Rhodospirillales bacterium | reverse complement strand
CAATCGTGCCAATGTTGCAATGCGGCTTATTACGCTCAAATTTTTCCTTCGACATCTCAACTCCTCATAAATATGTCTTTTGCGTTCTTAACTCGGGAAACCCTGCTTCTAAAGCAACGGCTATTATACTGTTGCTTACCCAGATTTCCAGTCATTTAGGAAAGTTATAGGCCACTGTCAATGGATTTTTACTATGCAAGTATGATGCGGCGATATAATTGGCCGGATTAGTTTACATAACTTGACGAGAGCGCGAGACTTCATTAGTATAACGAGCTGAAATTATAGATTTCGATATTTTGCAGGAAAGCCGCCATGGAAAGAGAAATCCGGTTTATTACGACCGAGCGGGAAGATTTATTTCACATTAGCCGTGTGCTGGCTGAAGCCATTCCGGCTGCCTTTCTGTCAAAGCCGCAAGATCCGGTCATTGTGTCGGTGCGCGGCGGTTTTAATTCCGGAAAGAAAATTTTTGCTGACGCCGTCCGCGACACCCTGCTACCGGGCGAGGACAACCGCATCCTTATCGGCCGCAGGAATTACGATGAAACATGGCGCGGAAAATCTGACAAGGGCGCGCTGGAAGTTGCCTTTATGAATGCGGCCTGGGCGCACGGCTATACGGATGAGTGGTTGTGCCATTATATGAAGGACAACGTTCAAAAAGTCGGCCGCTTTCTCAAACAACGTAAACATGGCGGCATCAGCTTTATTCATAACGATATGTACACCGCAGATGAAAAAGCCTGGATCACGATCTGGACCGAATCCCGTCGCAGCCGCCTTGTGGACCGGCTAGAAAAGCCGCACATAAAAACGGCAGGGCCAGAGGCCCAGTTTCATTTCAACAGGCTGTCCAAACCACGCGACTGGGTCCGCTATACAGAGCTAACGATCCGCCGCGATGAATTGTTTGAAGCGCCGCAGATGCAAGAAGCCCTCGCCAAACTGACCGAGAGCACAGGCAGGGTGCATGCGCTGCTGGAAAAAAGAGCCAACACATACGTATATAGTGACCATAAACCGGAAATAACGCTGAAAGACAAAATCATACATGCTTTGGGCTGGCGGTAAGCAATATGCCTGGCGCAAAATACAGTGATGAAAAAGGGGGAAAGTGGAGCGGGTGATGGGAATCGAACCCACGTAGCTAGCTTGGAAGGCTAGAGCTTTACCATTAAGCTACACCCGCTTGCCCCCTTTATATCAAACAGATCGACTGAAAAATCAATCCATTTTATAGCGATAATGATATAATGAGCCATGAATAACGATCAAAAATCTTTCGCACCGCCGGTGATGCCGCAGAGTGAGCGGCCATTTGCGCCGGAAATTTACTTCCAGACCACGGAATTTACCTGTGGCCCGGCGACATTGATGATGGCCATTGCCGCGCTGGACAGCACCTATCAGCCGAGCCGTCTGGAAGAGCTGAAAATCTGGCGCGAGGCCAATCTGATTTTCATGGGCGACGGGCAGGCCGGCTGCGGTCCGCACGGGCTGGCCAGCGCAGCGGCCAAGCGCGGCTGCGATGTTGAAATTTACGAGCATGAGGCCGAAGATCTATTCCGGCCATGGACGAACAGCGAAGAAGAAGCGCGGGTGCAAAGCCTGCTGGCGGCGGACGACCGTAAAAAAGCGCTGCGCCGCGGCTGCCGGATTTATTCGCATGAACTCGACAAACAGCTTATCAGCCGCCTCCTGGCCGAGGGCAAACAGCTGATCACCCTGACCTCGCGCGAGGCCGAAGGCCACTGGGTGATTGTGCACGACCTGATCGATAACACCGTCTTTGTCATCGACCCTTACAAGGCGGAAAAAGAGGAGCTCGACAGCCCTTACCACACGGATTGCGGAGAGAATATTATCCGCTATGCCGATTTTGACGACTGGATCAGGTACGGGCCGAAAAACAGCACCACCTTGCTGGCGCTGAGCAAAAAAGCCTAAGACAAAAACAATGCCTTAATCAGCCGCAGGCGTCCATTTGACGGTGGCGCCGACTTTGGGGCGGCCAAACCGTTCATAGGCATCGCCGCTGCGCACGACGACTTCGGCAAAGGACAGGCGCTGGCCGCCTTGCTTTTCTTCCCAGCCGGAACTGCCGGTTTTGGCAAAGGCGACTTCGCCGCTGGCAACGTCAAAAATCCGCTCGGTCACATGGGCGCGATGGGTGCGCGGTTTGCCTTCCTTATCGGTGATGGTGATAAAGACATCGCGGCCTTTATATTTTTCGATCTCTTCGGAATCGGCAAAAACCTTGAGGTTGCCGTAGCCGTCACTGTCGCCGTAACCGTCAATATGGCAGATCATGTTCGCCAGCGCGCTCTTGTCCGGGATGGTCGAGGCAAGCAGTTCATCACCGAGCAGCGAGGTATCACCGGCCAGAATCCGCGCCATTGCATCCGGAAAAATATCGCGCGAGCGGAATTGAGAACCTTCGCGCTTGACCTTGATCTCGCGGATTTCCTCGGCGGCTTCCTTGACAAAGGTCAGGGTGAAACCGCTATTAACGGCAAAGACTTCAACGCCGTTATAAAGCCGGACATAGACAAAGCCCTCGCCCTCGTTATTCACCCGTGGCTTCGCGTTATCGTCACGCGGCGCGACATTGACGAAAAAGACTTTTGACTGCGGCAGGCGGGTCGTCAGGGACAGCTGGGCCAGCGAAAAACCGGCTGAAATCGTGTTCAAGGCCGGCACCGGGCCGCACATTAATAACGTCGAGCTCGGCAGGC
>CBDUPU010000257.1:0-2824 GCA_965369185.1 uncultured Rhodospirillales bacterium | reverse complement strand
AAATATCTTATTTTATTAAAATGAGTTATCAAAAAGACAAATTGATTAGATATTTCTAATAAACACAGGTTTTTTATGTATTCCCGCTTCTGTACGCACTCGGGGATTGTCCGGTCAGGTCGCGAAAAACCCGGTTGAAAGAAGCTGTCGAATTAAAGCCAACCTCCTCGGCAATGATTTTTACGGATGCGTTGGTTTCACGGAGCAACTGTCTTGCGTCAGCAACGCGCCGTTCGTTCAGGAGCTGCGGAAAACTTTTGCCAAAGTGCAGGTTAATAACCCGGGAGAGGATACTTTCTGCCACCTCGAGTTCTCTTGCGAGATCTGCGCGGCCATATGCCGGTTCATGGTATATCTTTTCCATGTCGAGAAGCCGCTCTATACGGCGAGCCAGTGCCAGCTCTGATTCGGTGATCTCGTCCTTGGTTTCATTAGCCCGCAGCGCTAGCGACTGCGGGTAGATACGGAACAAGCTGGTACCGGCAAGGTAAACCAGCCCCAGCCCGAGGAACGTTCGAATCAAATCAGCCTGTAGCTCGGTCAAAACCGGGGTCAGACTAAGCAGCATTGTCGTCAGGAAAAACAGATTAACGAAAATGAGCGTCAGAATAAGCCAGTAACGGTCTTTTCCGGTTTTTTCACGGTACAGCTCATCCAGCATGCCGCGGTTTGTCCAGATGGCGAACATGCTGGCAAGCCCCGCAAGCAGGCCAGACACGACCAGCCAATCATGCAAAACGCTGCAATTGTCCGGGAAGATACAGCTTTCATCGCGCAGCGCCATAGATACAGCTGCGGCATAGGCCAGCGGCGTGAGAAACAGAACCCAGTAATTGGGGATGGCCGGTGTCTGTTGAATGCGCGCAACCTGTATAATCAGAAGAACGCTGAGCGGAGGCCCCAGAAACCAGAAGAACCACTGAAATATATCATAATATACCGTCATCTGGCCGATAAAACCGGCGGCAAAATCCAGCAAAAAGGCCACGCCAAGCACTGTAAAATATGCAAACGGAATGAGTGCCCGCTTCAGATCGCCCGCGCGGAACAGCATATACACCAGCACATAGACACACTGGCTTAATCCGATAATGGACAGGATTTCAGGTATAGAAAACCGTAACTGCTCTGACAGCATTTTGCTTTTGGTCCCTTTCGGCGTAATGACTATATAAGTTTAGCGCTTATTACCCATTCTGACAAAGAGGGTATGTCGCAGATTCATCCTTATCCAGAAGACGATTACAGATGAAATCGACAATAAAATTCACTTCATTCGGATGAAGCGCGCCCGATTTGTCACGCAGGAGGGAAAGCATGAGTCCCAATGCCGTTTCCTTGTCCCCTTTTGCCGCAGCAATAAAGGCAGGCATCTGGCTCGCCCAGATCGGCATTCCTTCGTAGTTCAGGCCTGCCAGTATGTGCGCAAGCTCCATCGCCTTATCAAGATCATTCTGGTCAAAACGGGCAAGATAAGCGGCCTGAGCGAGCCAGCGCCATTTTTCGCCGTAATCGCGCTGGCCGATTGTCGCCAGATAGTCGATGACCGGATCAAGATCATCAGGATTCTGCGTCGCGCCGAAATAATAAGCGGCGAGCAGCGGAATAAAGTTTGAGCGCGGATCAAGGCTGTCTTGCAGATAAAACCACTGGCCAAGGCGTTCATAATTATAGTCTTTCAAGGCCGTTGTTCGCCCGCCCACATCACCGAGATTCTGAATCGTTATTCCAATCGCCCGGTAGGCAAACTGCGGATCGCCGAGGGCAAGCATCGTTGCGCCTTGTTTGGTCGGCACCGGCGGTACATTCGCCCACGATGCTTGTGTATGACGCGCAGAAAAGGCAAAGCCGGCATGCGCAATAAAGGCGATCAAGCAAAGCAGATAAATAACAAAACGGCTACGCATCAGAACTGCCTGCGTACAAGATCCACCAAAGCGGCAAGCACAACCAGAAGCGAATAGGTCACACCCTGAACCAGAATAAATGAAAAACCGATATCGACATTACCCGTCCCGTAGATCAGCCAGCTCGTCTGCGCCATCAGATCAAGGCGCGGCACGATCAGGGAAATCACCTGCATAATACCGGCAAGAAACTGAAAGCCAGCCATGTCGGCACCGGCATCGATAATCCCTAAAATCTGCCCGATAATGCGGGCAAGAAAATACAGGGCAAAAATAATCAGCGTTCCGGCAGCGGCATTCGGCAAGACCATCGCAAAGAACAAGGCAACATTCACGATAATAATATATTCGGCAAGCAAGCTCGCCGTCCAAAGAACATAGCCTTCACCTATGACCTGCGGCGCAATGGCGCAAACCGCGCCAACCACACCTGCCGTGACAAGTACAGCCAGCAGCATGAAAGCGATGGAGTGCGAGAGGATAAAGCTGACCCGGCTGATCGGGCGCGACAGCAGAAAATCGACATCTTTCGTGTCAAAGGCTCGGCGCAGGTAAAACACAATAAACAGCACCAGACCGGCAACGCCAGCCAGTCTCAAGCCGCTCGCGGCAAAAACGACGGCAAACTGGTCAGATTCCGTCACCGCAGCAGAGCCAAGAAAGACAGCCATGCTGGCGCCAACAGCCATCAACAAAAACAACGACAGCACGAGCCTGTCGCGCCGTGCTGCCGTTAGAACATATTTGACCAGTGGCCAGGAAATCATCGTTTACAGATCGAGCGGACGACGATCGCCTGAGAACTTCTTGTAAAGTTCGCGGTCGGTATTGTGGATATTGGAGCCGTTAATAATCGTTGCCCGCAGGAAGACGATCAGCTCTGTCTTTTCAATACGGTCAACATGCGACTTGAAGAC
>CBDUPU010000256.1:0-2856 GCA_965369185.1 uncultured Rhodospirillales bacterium | reverse complement strand
ACGGAAGAAGACAACAAGGATAGCAAGGCCGATGGCCGCCTCTGCAGCGGCAACTGTCAGGATAAACATGGCAAAGACCTGACCGGCCATGTCCCCGAGAAACGCCGAAAATGCGACAAAGTTGATATTTACTGCCAGCAGGATGAGTTCGATCGACATCAGGATAATGATGACGTTCTTACGATTAAGAAAAATACCGAACACGCCAATCGTGAAAATCAGCCCGGCGAGAATCAAATAATGATGAAGACCAATATCCATGGTTAAACCCCTGAGCCGGAAACTACTTTTTTAACTTCGAGAGCGTCTTCAACCTTGCGGTCAAACTGCTCGGAAACATTCTGGCGTCTTACGCCCGGGCGGCGGCGGTGCGTCAATACAATCGCCCCCATCATGGCGACCAAAAGCGTTAGCCCGGCAACCTGAAAAGCAAAGACATAATGCGTATAAATCAGCTGCCCCAGTGCTTCGGTATTCGTCACTTCCGCAACAAACGGCGCGGCCAGATTTTCCTGCGCTTCCGGCGCAAACTGCCATGCCCCGAACAGCCCGAAAAACTCGGCCAGCAAAACACCGCCGATCACAAGCCCGATGGGCACGTACTGCATCGCGCCCTTGCGAAGTTCGGTAAAGCTGATATCGAGCATCATCACAACAAACAGGAATAGGACCGCAACGGCACCGACATAGACAATCACCAGAATCATGGCGATAAATTCAGCGCCCAGCAAAATAAACAGCCCGGAAGCGTTAAAGAAACCAAGAATAAGGAAAAGAACGGAATGCACAGGGTTACGCGCCGTAATAACAAGCAACGCGCTCAGCACCAAAATCGAAGCGAAAAGATAAAAGGCCAGTCCGGATATCATAATCTAATGCTTTCCTGTTTAAGCAATCATCGACACTTCTAATATTTTAATGCCCCGACTTCAAGCGCCCTTTCCTGAAAAAGTACTTTGGGGATTGATTTTTCCCCCGCATCTGCAAGAATCCGTAAGATAGTTCGACGCCTTATTCTCAAGGACCCCACCGTGAAACACCTCTTTATACTTATCGTTCCGCTACTCTTGTCTTTTCTTTATGCACGCCCGGCCACGGCGGACAGCGATCTGCTCAGCCTGGGTGTCGGAAAGTATGATATTGGGGATAACCACAGCGCGCAGGAATTCCGTCTGGAATATCGCTGGGACAAGCCGCTGATATGGGTGATTGAGCCGTGGGCAGGTGCTGAGGTAACAGATGACGGCGCAATCTACGCGCTTGGCGGCGCCCTTGCCGATTTTCAGATCGGGCACGGCTTTCTCATTACGCCAAGCGTGGGCGCGGGGCTTTACAGTGATGGCGGCGGAAAAGACCTGGGCGGTGCGCTACAGTTCCGTACGCAGCTTGAAATGGGTTGGGAGCTTAAGAACGATCATCGAGTCGGCGTGGCCTACAGCCATATCTCAAATGCCGGACTAACCGACCCGAACCCGGGAACACAGGTTCTCGGCCTGTATTATCACTTGCCTGTAGGCAATTAATCGGGAATTTATTTCAGCGACGCGGCTTAAATTGCAGAATTGTAGCGCTCGGCCGCGTCTCTACCGCATCCTGTTGAGGAGCAGGAAGCTTGTCCGCTTCGCGTTTAGTACGGGCATCGAGAACGATTTTTGTACCGATGGCAACACCGGCAACCACGCCAAACAGCATGGCTAATCTGGCCAGGCCAAATCCTTCACCTTGCGACATAAAATTATTCCTTTAAAAAATATATTAGCGGTACGGCGCATCTGCCGCGAGGTTCGACGCAATCTGCGCTTCCCAGCGGTCGCCATTTGCCAGCAATTTATCTTTATTATAATAGAGCTCTTCACGGCTCTGTGCGGCAAATTCAAAGTTCGGCCCCTCGACAATGGCATCGACCGGACACGCTTCCTGACACAGACCGCAATAAATACACTTGGTCATATCAATGTCATAGCGTGTCGTGCGGCGGCTGCCATCCTCACGAGGCTCGGCCTCGATCGTAATTGCCAGAGCAGGGCAGATTGCCTCGCACAATTTACAGGCAATACAGCGCTCTTCTCCATTCGGATAGCGACGCAATGCATGCTCCCCCCGAAAACGAACACTAAGCGGCCCTTTCTCGTGGGGGTAGTTAATCGTCACTTTTGGCCGGAAGAAGTATTTAAGCGTCAAAGTCATACCCTTGACGATTTCCGGTAACAAAAAGCTGCGTGCGAGACTATCCATTTAAACTAGTTCTCCAATCCTATTCCGGCAAGGCATCAAACATAATAAGGGTGCCGGAAATCAACAGAACCCAAAGCAGGGTAAACGGCAAGAAAACCTTCCAGCCCAGCCGCATGAGCTGGTCATAGCGGTAACGCGGAAATGTCGCCCGCGCCCACAGGAAGAAGAAAAGCACCGCACACACTTTCAGCACAAACCAGATAATCCCGGGCACAAAACCAAGGAAATCCATACCAAAGGGCGGCAGCCAGCCACCAAGGAACAGCACGACCGCCATACCGCTCATCAAAATCATATTGGCGTACTCGCCAAGAAAGAACAGTGCAAACGCCATCGCCGAATATTCGACCATAAAGCCGCCGGCCAGCTCCGACTCCCCTTCCGGCAAGTCAAACGGCGCGCGGTTGGTTTCAGCCAGTATCGACACCAGAAAGACGATAAACATCGGGAACAGCAGTACTTGCAGCCAAACAGGACGCGGCGCCATAACGATATCTGTCAGATTAAGCGACCCGACACCGAGCAAAACGCAAACAATAATCAGGCCCATCGAGACTTCATATGACACCATCTGAGAGGCAGAGCGCAGTCCGCCAAGGAATGCATAACGGGAGTTCGACG
>CBDUPU010000255.1:0-2864 GCA_965369185.1 uncultured Rhodospirillales bacterium | reverse complement strand
GTGCTTCGCCCGGTGCTATTGGTGGTTTTGGTGCCAATCATCACTTGCGTCAGTCGCTTGTCTTTTTAAATATCCCGGTCATGCAGATGCCAGAGGCCTATATTGGTGGTGTTGATAAGTCTTTTGATGAAAACGGCGCTTTGACCAACGATAAAGCCCGCGAATTTCTTGGAAAGTTTATGAAGACTTATGCCGCGTGGGTCGGAACATTAACCGAGTAAATTGGCGATAGGGCTGACGTTGCTCAGGGATAGAACGCTTATCTGGATTTGTTGACGGGTTTGCAGGGCGAGAAGCTCGGCACCATCGTGGTTCTGATCGGCAAGAGTCAGTTGATCGCTTCCTTCCTGCAAAACATTTATCATTGAGCTCGTGAAGTCATGACGTTGACTCAAAATGCTGTAATCTATTGCAAGTGAAGAAGCGTAGTGACGCAGTATTTCCCGCGCCTCCCTTACCTGAACCAGTTTTCTGTCGATCGCTTCAACAGTGGTAAAATCCTGCCTTTCCAGATCAAGGGCGCCAGAAAGGGCTTCAAGTCCTTCTGTGGTAAGGCTGCTGGTGCGATGGGCATTGAAGTCTGTCGTCAGCGTGTTGCCTTCTAAAAGGTTGACGCCGCGATAGTGGCTGTCCTGGACGATCTGGTCGTATTGGCTCAGGATTGCATTGTATTTTTCTTCATAAGTGTCAGCGACCGTTGTCTGGTTCTGGCCATAGACATACTCACCCTGGTGGATGACGATGTTTCTAAACTGGGCGTCGCCGTCATCGCCGCCGCCATCATCGTCATCAATAAATGTCAGGTGGCTAAAGTTTCCTGTGAAGTAAGTGCCTACGGGAATTTGAACGTGAACCCATTCGCCGGAACCATCATACTGGTATGTCGGTGTGGGGGCAGAGTAGCTGATGCCTGTAGTCTGTGTGCCGTAGAGAAAGAACTGGTTATTGGAATTGCTGAAGTTGGTATCGTTATCAAAGCCGATTGCGGCAATTTCCGGGATATTGGTGCTCAGAAAATCAAATTCCAGAACTGTATCGGCGGTGATTGTCTGGTTTACGGCCAGCCGGCGCCAGGAGTTGTCGTCCAGACGTATGCCGTAACCGGACTCAATGATCGTTGCAGGGACGCCGCTATCCTGTCCTCCTGCATAATTTATTAAGTCCCCGGGGGCGCTGAATTCTATGAAATAGCTGGTATCGAGCGTTTCCTGAACATCAACTTCACCGTTTATAAGATCGTTTCTGTATTCGAGGAGGAAAGAATCTGCTGTGTCGAGGATCGTTTGCAGTGCTTCTAGTGAATGCTGGACCAGCTCTATCGTCTCGATGCTTTTATCTATGCCATCAAGCAGGCGGGCCAGGTCTTGTGCTTCATTATCCAGCCCCCGCGCGGCAAAAAAATTTCCGGGGCCGTCGAGAACAGAGTTTACTTCCTTGCCGGTGGCCAGACGTAACTGCGCGCTGTCAATCGACCGGGCGGTCGATTGTAAAGCCGTTAGCTGCCTTTGCTGGGCAGCGTTTAACACTGTGCCTGTACCGGCTACCATCAGAATCCTTCTGTGGTCTTGATAGAATCCTTCTAAGCTATCACTTTAGCAAGAAAATGTTTATAAAGTGACAAGCCGTTCAACTTTTTTAATACAGAGGTGCCAAGGCGTTATGCACAGGATTACGGAGCCCTATAATTCCGGCTATCTCGATGTCGGAGACGGCCACGAGGTTTATTATGAGGAATGTGGAAATCCGCACGGTAAGCCGGCGGTCTTTTTACATGGCGGGCCGGGAGGAGGTTTTCGTGAAGAAAGCAGGGGGCTGTTTGATCCAGAGAAATATCGCGTCATTCTTTTTGATCAACGCGGTGCGGGACGCAGCAGGCCTTTTGCAAATATCAAGGCCAACACGATTGAGCATCTTGTCGATGATATAGAGAAGTTGCGTGATAAACTCGGTATTGAAAAGTGGCTAGTGGTCGGCGGGTCATGGGGCTCTGCACTAGCCATGCTCTATACTATTGATAATCCTGAGCGTGTTTCAGGTCTTGTCGTCGCCGGTATATCGTTAGCAGACCCAGCAGGGGTTAACTGGTTTGTCGAAGAAGGCGGGGCTAGCCGCTTGATGCCGGACTGGTTCGCGCCATACCATGATTTTATTCCTCCCGAGGACCGTAAAAACGGTCTTGCTAAGGCTTACTATGATATTCTGATACACGGTGATGATCACGATGAGCGCGTAATTAATGCAGCCAAGCGCTTTGATGTCTGGGACGTTATGCTTTTACGGCACAATGTGCGTGATGATTTAATTCAGGAGATTAAAGACAGCCCAGAGGAGAGTCTTGCGCTTGCGCGGATTTTCTTTCATTTCGTATTACATGAGTACAAAGAAGGTAATAAATGGAAGATCCTCGATGGGGCGCGCAATATGGGGCATATTCCCTGTCATATTGTTCATGGCCGTTATGATCTGATCTGTCCGGCAGAAAACGCTTGGGCGCTTCATAAGGCATACCCGAATAGTAAGCTGAGTATTGTTCAGGATGGCGGTCACTCTATTCTTGATTTTGGCTTGGCCGATCGTGTCATTGAGATCACCGATCAATGGGCGGACAGATAAAAGGAAGCAGATAATGGATACGATTTTTGTCTATGTGACCTGTGAGGATCAGGATGAGGCCAAGCGGATCGCCGGAGAGTTGATTGAACGCAAGCTAATTGCCTGCGCTAATATCATGTCTCCACATATGGCGGTTTATAAGTGGGACGGGCAAATCCAGACCGGTGATGAAACCGCGATGATACTCAAAACGGAGCAGGGGCTTTTTGAGCAGGTGGAGGCGGCCATATGCGCGATTCACAGCTATGACA
>CBDUPU010000254.1:0-2879 GCA_965369185.1 uncultured Rhodospirillales bacterium | reverse complement strand
ATGGACGCAGACTGGCTGATCAGCGAAGGCGCAAACAAGGCCGGTTTTGCACGCATCGCCCGCTTAAAGCGCCAGCTCGATCAAGCTGGGATCGACCTTGTTGTCGAGCGGATCGAAACGGAGCAGACCTTGCGCGACCTGCTCGATTTCAATATCGACTTCGGTCAGGGCTATCTGTTCGGCAAGCCCGATCATTCCTCTGTCATTCGCAAGAACTACATTACCGCATGATGTTTGCCGGCAAAGCTAGTTCTGCTCGTTCCGCCAATCCCGACCTCATTGACGGGGTCAGTGCTGTTGCGGCTGATTATGATGCGTTTATTCTGGACATCTGGGGCGTTTTGCATGACGGCATCAGGCCCTTTCCCGGCACGATCGACTGCCTGACACGCCTAAAAAGCGCAGGCAAATCGGTATTGCTGCTATCCAATACGCCCGACCGGCGCGCCAGCATCGCGCGGCAACTCGGCTTTCTTGGCATTACCGGCGATATGTATGACGATATTGTCACGGCGGGCGATTCCGCTTTTGCCGACATTGAAACCCGTCAGGGGCAGGTTTGCTGGTATGCCGGTGATGACGGCGAAATTCGCCTGACCGAAGGGCTGGACGTTGTGGTGCAAGACAGCCCCGACAATGCCGACTTTATCGTCAATGTGCTGTTTGACCTCAGCGAAGCCGAACAGCGCGAAACTTACATGCAGTTTGAAACCGCCCGCGAGCGTAACCTGCCGATGATCTGCGCCAACCCTGATCTGGTGGTGAATGTCGGCACGGCACTAAAGACCTGCCCCGGCACGTATGCGGCGCATTACGAAGCGATGGGCGGCACGGTGCATTACCACGGCAAACCGCACAGGCCGATTTACGAGCTTGGCTGGCAACGGCTCGGCAAGCCCGATAAGGGGCGCATTCTCGCCATTGGCGATTCGTTGCATACCGACATTCAGGGAGCGAACGGTTTTGGCATTAAAAGCGTTATGAATCTGGCCGGCATTCACTGGGAAGAATTGCAGTGCGATCATGCGCCGGGAAGCCCCGACCGCGAAAAAATCGCCGCGATGATTTCTGCGCAGCCGCACCGCCCCGATGCGGTAATGGCAGGTTTCCGCTGGTAACAAGCCGGGATGACAGAGGCACATAGAGCGACTAGAATAGACCGGAATCAATTACACACTATATTGGCTTTTATGATGAAAAGATTTTTCCCGACCCTTTTATTTGTCCATTTTTTGCTGGCCTTCACGCTGGCGCTGCCATTCACCGCCACGGCGCAGGAAGCTGCAGAGCAGACGGAGCAAACCGAGCAGGCCGAGCCGCAAGCGGCTCATGCCCTTGCGATGCACGGCGACGCCAAATACGGCGCAGACTTCACCCATTTCGACTACGTCAATCCGGACGCCCCGAAAGGCGGCACGCTACGCATGTGGGGTTCGGAAACATTCGATACGCTAAACCCTTTCACGACCAAGGGCGTTTCGGCTGACGGGCTTGCGCTCATTTACGACTCCCTGATGGAAAAATCACAGGACGAACCATTCACCATGTATGGCGCGCTTGCCGAAAGCGTGAAGACGCCGGAAGACCGCAGCTGGGTCGAATTTACCCTGCGTCCGGAAGCCAAGTGGCATGACGGCGCGCCGGTGACCGCGCATGACGTTGTCTGGACATTTGAAACCCTGACCACCAAGGCACGCCCTTTCTACAAGGCCTATTACGCCAATGTTACCAAGGTCGAGGCGATTGACGAGCGCACTGTGCGTTTTACCTTTGATATGGCGAACAACCTTGAACTGCCGCTGATTATCGGCGAAATGCAAATCCTGCCCAAACATTACTGGGAAGGTAAGGACTTTGAAGCAACCACCTTGCAACCGCCGCTCGGCAGCGGCCCTTATAAAATCGGCAAGGTCGTGCCGGGACGCTCGATTGAATTTGTCCGGGTCAAGGACTGGTGGGGCGAAAATCTTCCGGCTTTTAAAGGGCGTTATAATTTCGACCGCATTACCTGGGACTATTACCGCGACCAGAATATCTCGCTCGAAGCGCTGTTCGGCAACGAATATGATTTCCGCCTGGAATATACCGCGAAGCTCTGGGCGACCGCCTATGACGCGCCGCCGGTTCTTGACGGGCGCATCGTCAAGAAACTGATCCCGAACGGCCTGCCGCAAGGCATGCAGGCTTTTGCCTTTAATATTCGCAAGCCGGTCTTTCAGGACAAGGCGGTACGCAAGGCGCTGAACTACACGTTCGATTTTGAATGGTCGAACAAACAGTTCGCCTATGGCGCTTACAACCGCACGGACAGCTATTTTGAAAATTCGGAAATGGAGGCGACAGGCCTTCCAGAAGGGCGCGAGCTGGAAATCCTCGAGCAGTTCCGTGATCAGCTACCACAAAGCGTATTTACCGAGGAATTTCAGCTCCCTAAAACCGATGGATCAGGCAATAACCGCGCCAATTTGAAAAAGGCGATGGAAATTCTCGATGCTGCAGGCTGGGTCATGGGGGCGGACAAGGTACGCGTCCACAAGGACACCGGCGAGAAGCTGGCGTTCGAGCTGCTGGTCGCCAACACCAATGCCGCGTTCGAGCGCTGGTTCCAGCCTTGGCGGCAAAGCATGGAGCGGCTCGGCATCAAGGCCGACATCCGGATTGTCGATGCTTCGCAATACATTAACCGCGTGATGAATTTCGATTACGACATGATTGTCGGCAGCTGGGGGCAGTCCACCTCCCCCGGTAATGAACAGCGCGAATTCTGGGGATCCGACCGCGCCGATGCGCCGGGTTCTCGTAACTTTATCGGCATCAAAGACCCTGTGGTCGATGCGCTTGTCGACATGATCGTCAGCGCCCCGACACGCGAAGAACTG